>PLWR01000746.1 GCA_003165615.1 Acidobacteriota bacterium
CCGCTTAGAACAAATTTACCGTGGCCAACTGGCAGTGGCGACGGGCCTCCGCGAAGTGACAACCGTAGCACGGCCATCATGGCCTTGATCGACGCGGGCAGGATGCCCATGCCACATCTGGCGCTGCCTGCCCGTCACTCAAACTGCTTCTTGAATTCAGCAAACTGTTGTTGTAAATCGTGGAGTTGGCGCTTCAATTCCGCCACTTCAGATTCGAGGTGGGGAACGCGCTCGTCAGGCGGGGGGGCGGCGGCAACCGCCACCGGCTCCGCGACGGCAGTCCACTCCGGGTTGTCTCCAGCCAACAACTGCGCATAGCGCGGCTCCTTGGTGCCGGGCAAACGCGGCAGCCTTTTTACCAGGGGCGGCTCGCGCTCGATGAGCTTCTGGAGCGTGGCCTCAAGAGTCTCAAGGTCGTCGAAGCGATACATGCGCTCGGCGTGGGTGCGGAGTTCGCCCAGCGTCTGGGGACCGCGCAGCATGAGTTCGCACAGGAGGGCGGTTTGCCGCCGGTCAAAATTAAACACTTCCTGCGCCCGGTGCCCGAACTTGGTGACGCGGCTTTCCGCGGTGGAGGTGGGTGCTGCCAACCACTTTCGCCCCAGGGAGTCAAGCGCCTCGCGCACTGCCCCCTCATCCAGCGCCATCACCGGATGGCGGTTCGACTTCTGATTGCAGGCATTGGTCAGAGCATTCAGCGAAAGTGGATAATAATCCGGAGTGGTGATTTCCTTCTCGATCAGCGCCCCCAGCACACGCACTTCCCGGTCCGATAAGAGCAAGTCCACAAAGCCGTCCTTTCGACCGCGCTGCAATTTTCCCGCCCCAAAAACCAACGCAAACGGGGCTACCTATTATAGGGCCGGTTCTCTGCGCCAGTAAAAAAACCACGGTGCGAAGAGATCTCATCAAGCAGTCGGAAGGGCGGGTAGCACCGCGCGGCGGAGCCGCAACCCAACACGTTTTATAGGAACAGGCTTGGTGCCGGCCCCCCTACGACGCGCTATTGTGACCTCTTCGCCGAAATGCTACACTTCGCCTCGCGTTCCAAATTCCAAGTTGGCAATAACATCCCATTTCGCCTCGTAAGGAGAACTCCCATGGATGCGTTTATCGGCTTTCTGACCATTGCGGTTATACTTTTCGGCATTGGCACGTTTTTTTCCGGGCTGTTTACGGTACCAACGGCCAAGGCGGCGATCGTACAACGGTTCGGCAGGTTTGTGCGCGTCGCGGGGGCGGGGTTGAACTTTAAGGTGCCCTGGATTGAACAGGTGGTGGCCAAAGTCGACTTGCGCGTTCAACAACTCGACGTGAAGATGGAAACCAAAACCAAGGACAACGTCTTTGTCGCCATTCCCGTCTCAATTCAATACCACGTCTTGCCGGACCGCGTTTACGAGGCCTACTACAANNGAACAGATTGGCTCGTTCGTCTTCAACGTGATCCTTGGCCACGTGCCGAAGATGAATCTCGATGAGGCCTTCGAGCAACAGAATGCCATTGCCACCGCCGTTAAGCAGGAGTTGGATGGCGTCATGGCAGGCTTCGGTTATGGCATCGTCAAGGCCCTGGTGACCGATATTATCCCCGATCCCAAGGTCAAGGCCGCTATGAACGACATCAACGCCGCGCGCCGTGAGCAGGAAGCCGCCAACGCCCGGGGCGAAGCGGAGAAAATCCTGAAGGTGAAACAGGCGGAAGCCGAGGCGATGAGCAAGCAGCTTCAGGGACAGGGCATCGCCAACCAGCGTAAAGCCATTATCGACGGCCTGCGTGAATCGGTGGAGACCTTCAAGGCGGGGGTGGAAGGCACGTCGGCAAAGGACGTCATGATGCTGGTCCTGTTGACGCAGTACTTTGACACCCTCAAAGAGATCGGCGCGTCATCCCACTCCAACACCATTATGATGCCCCATAGCCCCAGCGGCATGGTGGACTTCTTTGAGCAAATCCGCAATGCGGTCGTCCTGGGCGACATCATTGGCGGCACGCAGCAAAGTACCCCGGTACCGTTTAAGCCCGGCACGCCAGCGTGAAGTGGCAAATATTCAGTTCTCGGTTCTCAGTTTTCAGGGTGTAGCGCCGGCTGTGAGGGTACGGCAAACCGTACCCCTACAAGCGCAGCGAGGAGGGAGCAGCAATCAGCGGCCCTTCACGCGGCAAGCTTCACAATGCCGTAACAATTGCTTAACCTTGGCGCGGCGATGATAGAGGCGGACAGGGCTAGTTTGTCCCCCTTAACTTTTCCCGATTCCCCGGGTTCCACAGGAGAACACCATGGCGCTTGAAATCAAAGAAAATGAGATGCACGGAATCATCGTCCTGGAGCTGTCGGGCCGCCTGGTGCTGGGGCAGGAGAGCATGGACTTCCGCGGCAAGATCAAGGAAGTGCTCGAAAAGAGCGACTGGATCAAGGAACGGTGGGGATGGGAAACCCGCATCGTGCTCGACCTGGGAAACGTTAGTTTTGTCGATAGCGCCGGCCTGGGGGCGGTGATTGCCGCTCGCACTTCCTGCGTGAACAAAGGCGCCGGGATTAAACTTGCGAACCTGACCAAGAAAATGCGCGACGCCTTGACCATCACCAAACTGGTCACCGTCTTCGACGTCTACGACAGCGTGGAAGCGGCGGTCAATTCCTACCCCGCTGCCGAACCCGCCCCCGGAGTGGCTCCCTCTCAATCCTGAGAGAGCCGGTGCGAAAACCTCAATTATTTGTGGAGGCCGTCTCTGACCGCCGGATAATTTGTAGGGCACCTTTCCCGCCCACACCGGCGCCCCGTCGCCCGGCCGCAAGGGGCAGCGGCATTTTCCGCTGGAATCAGCGGCCGGGCGGCGGTGTGAAAAGCTTCAAGTTTTCGGCCTTCCAGCGCATGGCGGCATAGATGCGGTTGCGGCCGCTCGGATGATCAAAGAAGACCCACTCCTCGACGGGACCGGGGTTCATTTTGCGGTATTCACCGAGATGAATGGCGGCCTGGGCGCAGCCGTCGGGCTGGCGGCTGGCGTTCAGCCCGTACATGTCGGCTTCGTGCTCGGCGGTTCGGGTATCAGTATTCAGGATTGGCGTGAGCACGAAGAGGAAGAAGGAGCCAAGGAGGAAAACGAGGGGGAGAACGGCGGTATCGGTGATTCCGCGAATCTGCCATCTTTCACCCCAGCGCCCGAGAGACCAATCGAGCGACCAGCGCAGGAACGCGAATGCCGCCACGATGACCAGAAAGGCGAAAATCAGCCCTTTGGAGGCGTGGTGAAGAACGTAGTGGCCCATCTCGTGTCCCAT
>PLWR01000379.1 GCA_003165615.1 Acidobacteriota bacterium
GCACTCGTAATGGTGATCCCCGGCGTGACATGTTTCGCCGCTGCCGCTTCTTTCTTGGCTTCCTCGTGGTGGTGCAAAACCAGCAGGAGCGGAACCGCCACGATCAGGAGCAGCAGGATCCACATGACGACGTGCAGACCAGTATGTCGAGGCACAAAGGCCGGGAGTTGATGGTCAGTACCGATGGCTGAATGGTCGTTAATGTCAGCGGTCAATCGGAATCTCCTTTCTCAGGTCCGAATCCCTTCGAGGCTGCGGCTCACGGGCGGCTCCGCGAGGCTTGGAATTCCGGGCTGGCCAGTTGCGGGCCCCGGCAGGGAGGGGAACTAACCTGGCCGCAAGGCAACCGCCTTGCTCCATTGATCCGCAGCCGGAATTGCGGAAGTGGCGATGTAGGAAACGGCGGCACTGCCCACGATCGATAAGCCTTCGAAGTCATTTGACACGTGATGCATGAACACGAAATCTATGCAACCAAAGAACCCCTGTCTGTTCACAATTGCTCATTGGCAGTGAGATTGACGCAAAGCCCAGCGCCCCCCCTACAATCGAGACCAAAAGCGCCGTTGACGCCTGCGTGGGATCGATCTTTTTTGGTGATGCCGGTTCCACCGGCAGGAGCTCCGTTACCGGCTGGCGACGGCTGAAATAATCCCCTTTGGCACCGCCCGCGCCAACGAGTCTCCGCCTCCATGATGTGGAATGAGCAATTTTGACCACCCGGGTGTTCCGTTCTGTACTGACACTGAATCAAGCGAGGGGTAAAAGAAGAGTGTTTCCCCACGATGGTGCGGCGGAAGTCCTCGGGCGCCATGTTGAGGGAAGGCCTCGGTGTTGGGAACATGCCGAGAATATTCCAGAGCGGAAAACGCTGATCAAAGGAAAATCATGAAAACGCTTAAACCATGCTTAATTATCCTGGTGCTCCTCGCAGTGGGGAGCATGATTGTCTGCTCCCGAAATACCAAGTCGCCAGATGTTTCTGATAACCTCCGCAAATCGCTCGACCAAGCCGGCCTCAAATCTGTCTCCGTAACCCAGGACCGCGACAAGGGTGTTGTAACCCTGACTGGAAACGTCGCGGCAGACGCTGACAAGGCTCAAGCTGAGTCCATTGCAACGTCAATCGCCCCTGGGCAGGTTGTGTCGAACCAGATTGCGGTGGTTCCTCCCGGCGGCGAAAGCGCGGCAAAGACCGTAAACTCCGATCTGGACGCGGGTATTGAGAAGAATTTGGACGCTGCCCTTATCCAGAACAAGTGCCACAAGGGCGTCACCTACGACGTCAAGAGTGGTGTGGTGACGTTGAACGGCGAGGTCAGTTCTCAAGCCAAGCGTGCGCAGGTTGAGCAAGTGGCGACAGCCGTTCCCAACGTGCAGCAGGTGGTAAACGAACTGCAAGTAAAAGATCAAAAGGCCAGCTCCGGGGCCACGCCGTAAAGAGCTGTGAATAAATCGTCGTAGGGGCACGCCATGGCGGCAAGTGTTTCGCGAACCGGCCCCGGCAGGGGCCAACCGTGGTAGCGCTGACCTTGAGGTCAGCACTCACAGGCCGACCTAACGGTCGGCCCCTGGAGTTTCTACATTTGAGACGACGCAAACGGTGCAACTGGAGGGACGATCGAGGGTGAAGTNNCGCTTTGAGAATGTAGAAACTCCACGGAAAGGCGGAGCCTTTCCGCATAGCAAGCGGCGAAGCCGCAGGTCATCGGGCAGTGGCGGGACCGTAATTTGGACAAGCTTGCGCCATAGCGTTCCCCTGCCTGAACGAACAGAGGAGGAGATGCCATGTCGTTTGGAATTTACGCCGCGGGATACGTGATCTTAATCGGCGGTTTGATATACGGCGCTCATTTAATGCACGTCCCGGCACACTGGATTGTCGTGGGTGCAATCGTACTCCTGGGTTTAGGGATTCTGTCGGGCGTCAAAGCAACGCGCCAACGGGATTCATCATGATGGAGGCGAAGATTCTGGTCGGAGTATTTAACTAACGGAGAGGAGATTACCATGGGATTGATATTGCTCATTGTTGTTCTACTGCTTTTGTTCGGCGGCGGCGGCGGCTATTACGGATATCGGCGATGGGGTTCCGGTGGCGGCATCGGGATCGTCGGCGTGGTCCTGATCATCCTGGTATGCCTATACCTGTTCGGCGGACTGCGCATGCACGGTTAAGGAAGCCGGGCGGATATGCCGGAGTGTACTTGCGATCGTTGTTAACCCCTGACGGCGTTTCCTGGAATGGCCGGCGACGGGCTGGCCATCCTCAGGGCAGGTGGTAAATACTGTCAGCGGCCCTGCAACCCAAAATGGAAATCCCGGAAAAATGCGAAGGCAAGCTGCGCTTCGACTGCGAGTCTGAGTAATGACACCGGCTGCCGCTCCCTCACCCCCCTCTCCCCCTTCGGTTGCGGCAGCTCCTCCCAGCCTGTCGACAAGCGGACTCTCGAGCGATGAAGCCCGTAGCCGTTTGCAGAGGTTTGGGCCGAACTCCATGCCCGACACTTCTGCCCACCCCATTCGCAGCGCCTTGAGCAAATTCTGGGCGCCCGTTCCGTGGATGCTGGAAGCTGTCATCATCATCGAACTTGGTCTGCGCGATTATGTGGAGGCCGTGGTCATTGCCGTCCTCCTGGTCTTCAATGCCGGCCTTAGCTTTTTCCAGGAGAGTCATGCCCAGGCGACTCTCACCGCGCTCAAATCACGCCTCGCACTAAGCGCCTCGGTCCACCGGGATGGCGTGTGGAGTAACGTTCCCTCCGCCGATCTCGTCACCGGAGACATTGTGAAGCTGTCGCTCGGGGGAGTCGTTGCCGCCGATGTGCGCCTTCTTGAAGGCTCGGTCTTGCTCGATCAGTCCATGCTCACGGGTGAGTCGGTGCCCATCGAAGCAGGGGCGGGGCTGCAAACCTATGCCGGCGCGTTGGTGCGGCGCGGCGAGGCGGTTGCCGAGGTCACAGCCACCGGACCGCGAACCAAGTTTGGGCGCACCGCGGAACTTGTCCGTACCGCTCATGTGGTAAGCGCCCAGCAAAAGGTCGTCTTCCGGGTCGTGCGCAATCTCGCCTTGTTCAATAGCGTCATCATCGTGTTCCTGGTAATTTACGCCCGTGTGCTGTCGATGCCGCTGCGGGAGATCGTTCCCTTAATCCTCACCGCGGTTCTTACCTCCATCCCGGTTGCTCTACCGGCAACATTCACCCTTGCCGCGGCAATTGGCGCGAAGGCTTTGGCCAAGGTGGGCGTGCTTCCCACGCGCCTTTCCGCCGTAGACGAAGCCGCCACGATGGACGTTCTCTGCGTGGATAAGACGGGCACCCTCACGCAGAACGCGCTGACCGTGACGCAAGTCCACGCCCTGGAAGGCTTCGATGAGGCCCACATCCTGGGGCTGGCGGCTTTGGCAAGTTCCGACGGTGGGCAGGATTCTGTGGACGTGGCAATTCGCTCGGCCGCATTGCCCAAGAGCGTAAGCGACTTGCCGAAGCTCACCAAGTTCATCCCCTTTGATCCCGCAACTAAAATGTCTGAGGCAACCGGAACGGCCGCGGATGGCTCCAGCGTCAGGATCGTCAAAGGCGCGTTCAGCGTGGTCGCTGGCCTCGCGCCAGCGGCGCCGGATGCATCTGCCATCGCGAGCGATCTGGAGACGAAGGGATTCAGAGTTCTGGCCGTCGCTGCCGGCGCCGCGCCGGCCATGCGGCTGGCGGGATTAATCGCGCTGAGCGACCCTCCCCGGGCAGATTCCGCGGGACTGGTGACGCAACTGCGTACCCTGGGCGTGCGCACCATCATGGTCACGGGTGATGCGCCGGCTACGGCTGGCATTGTCGCCCATGCCGTGGGCCTGGACGGATCGATTTGCCCCTCCGGGACGATTCCAGAGGGATTAAAACCGGAAAGCTTTGGGGTATTTGCAGGCGTCCTTCCCGAAGACAAGTACCACCTTGTACAGGCATTCCAAAAGAGCGGCCACACCGTGGGAATGTGCGGCGATGGGGCAAACGATGCCCCCGCATTGCGCCAGGCGCAAATGGGTATCGCCGTCTCTACGGCAACGGACGTCGCCAAGTCCGCCGCCGGAATCGTCCTGACGGAGGCTGGTTTGGGTGGCATCGTGGCTTCGGTAAAAGAAGGACGCACCATCTTCCAGCGTATCCTGACCTATACGTTGAAGTCCGTCACTCATAAGTTCCTGGGAGCGCTCTTCCTGGCTACCGGGCTTCTTATGACCGGGCACGCTATCCTCACGCCCTTGCTATTGGTCATCTCGATGATCACGGGCGACTTCCTGTCCATGCTCGCGACGACGGACAACGTTCATATGTCTCCCGCGCCGAACGTCTGGCGCGTGGGAAGCCTCACCGCTGCCGGTGTCGTCCTCGGCTTCTTCGACCTTCTGTTTTGCACGGGAGTTATTGCCATCGGCAAATATCACATGGGTCTTGGTATTGAGGCCTTGCAGACTTTGTCCATTGTGACGCTGATCTTCAGTGGTCAGGCGACCCTCTACGTCGTACGAGAGCGCCGGCATCTCTGGAGTTCGCGCCCCAGCAATTGGCTCATGGTCGCATCTGCGGCGGACCTGCTAATTATCTCGACGCTGGCAACAGGCGGAATCTTGATGACACCCCTGCCGATTGTTGTGGTAGCCACCACTCTGGCGGCAACCGCCGTCTTCGGCCTCTCCCTTGACCTGATCAAGGTCCCCGTATTCCGCCGATTGCAAATTGTTTAGCGGGGATTCGCCAATTTCCGAGCGTGTCGTAGGGGCGGTTTTCCGCAAACTCTGCATCCGCCTGCTATGAGAAGCTGCCCGCCTCCCGCTTTATGCCTACGGCTCTAACCCGAACTTCTCACCACGTTTGGNNGGGCTAAAGCCCCGCCCTTCCAAACGCTGGTGAGAGGTCCGGACTAATGCGCCCCTCTGCGCCAGCCTGCGACGCCGCCCCTGAACGGCGCGGTCCAAGCCTCGGGTTTAGCCTCGGGGCCCCCTCTCTGAAGACGCGGTAATTTCCGCCGGTTCGGCGCTTGGTTGCCCCGCATGCGCTGGGTGGGAAATCTTGACTTATAATGTGTTGGGTATCAAACTGACGGGCGAGTCACCCTGGAGTATAAAGGTGTGCCTCTAGCCGCCCGACAGGCTCTGGTGGGGAAGCGGATGACGCTTTCCCGGCTTCGGTTGCTAAAAGGAGCCAGCCACCGGCCGAGGTGGCGGCTCGGAGGTTGAGGGCATAAGGCAATCCCAAGAAAGCCTGAACCGTTTCAGCCCAACAAATCCGGCACAGCAAAGGACTTTTGTGGCAAAAAAAGACTTTCAAGCAGCGAAGGCAGGCGAACGGACAAATCCTGCCGGGCGGCCGGTAAGCAACGGGGTCCTTCTGTCGATTTCCGACAAAGAATACCGCGCCCTCCGTCCTCACCTGGAATTCCTCAGCATGCCTCGCCAACTTAGCCTTTACGAACCGAACGACCCACTGGAGTTTGTGTATTTTCCCAATGCAGGCATGGTGTCTCTGGTCATTGAGACGGAAGACGGAAGGACGGTTGAAGTAGGTGAAGTGGGAAAGGAAGGGTTTGCAGGGATACCGGCGGCGGTTGGCATGAGGAGGAGCCAAGTGCGTGAGGTCATACAAATCGCCGGAGATGGGTTCAGGGTGAGAGTCGAAGCCTTGCAAAAAGTCTTACGGTCAAGTCCACAACTTCAACAGATGCTGACCCGGTATGCAGTAACTAACTGGCTGCAAATGGCTCAAACCGCCGCGTGCAATCGACTTCACAATATCGAACAGCGCTTCGCCCGCTGGCTGCTGATCACTCAGGACAGGGTGGATTCCCCGACCTTCGCCATCACCCAGGATTTCCTTGCCACGATGCTGGGGACGGACCGGCCCACGGTAAGCGTGGCAGCGGGGATATTGCAGAAAAAGAGGGTTATCAAATGGACCCGAAGTGCAGTGCAGATTCTGAGCCGCGC
>PLWR01000589.1 GCA_003165615.1 Acidobacteriota bacterium
CGAAGAATCTCGCATTGCCTTGAAACCACTCAGAGCGAGATCCTTCGCTGCTGCTCAGGATGACAGGATTGAGGCATTTTCCCGCAACCTCTAGACGCCGCCGAACCTGAGAGCGGGGCGTGCAATTCACCGCTGGAGAGTTCATGCGCAAGGCTGCTGATCTGTTGGGTTTTCTTCTCCTCATTGTCCTCTTGGGAACGCTTCTCCTTGGAGCAGCTCCTTCCTGGCAACGGCGGGTGGCCTCGCCAGATGGAACCTCGAATATCATTCTCCGTCTGACACCTGGGCGGACCCCGACCTACAGCGCGATGTCGCAAGGGAAGTCCGTAGCGGAGAATCCCCCGCCGTCTCCGCCATCCCCACTTAATATCTCCTACCCAGAGGCCCAGCCCATTCTCGAGGGGCTCGACGGAAACCTGCTGCCCGCCGAACTGAAAGGCCGGAGTCCGGCAGAAATGGCGGCCCTCTGGCCGGACTGGGTAACACGTCACGACCAGGAGACACGCGCCCGTCTGATGCGCGGGGATGAAGACACCTTGGTCAACTTCCTTGTGCTTGGGACCTCCTTCACCCAGCAGCCGCGATTTACCGCAGAGGAGTTCGCACGTTTAGCCCTCGAACCGGTCCCATCACAGCTTTCACCCGAGAGCTCGCCGGAGGCCATCCTCTTGCTCAAGCGGGTCGATGACTTGCTGCGTGGCTTGGCGAACCCCGGGAATAACGAAAGACTGCTCTTCCTTTCCCAGCTCGTGGAAAGGCATGCCTATCGTCCCCGTGAAGCCTTGGGGGTTCGCCCTGACCTTGCGGAACGAGATCGCTTGAAGGGTTACGTGCTCGCGAGTGTTGCCCGCGTGCTCAGGGAGCAGGAAAGTTATCAAGAGGTGTATGAGCAGGCGCGCCAGCGGGAGGACCACGCTGAGGATCTTGCGGTGGTCTCGACCCTCTATCGTTCCCGCGGGGTGTCGCTGGACACTTCACTATTGCCCAACCTGGCCCTGGAGGAGTCGCTGAAGGCGATGCAAACGCGCGGGCTTCTGGCCCCGGGCAGCGTGCGTCGGGCGGCGGTCATCGGCCCCGGGCTCGACTTCACGGACAAGGCGGGCGGCTACGACTTCTATCCGCAGCAGACCATCCAGTGCTTTGCTTTGGCGGATTCGCTGTTCCGCCTGGGCCTCGCCCGCCCCGGAAAATTGGAACTGACCACCTTCGACATCAGCCAACGCGTCAACGACCACTTGCAGCGGGCGCGGCGCCGCGCCCAACGGGGCCAGGCGTATGTCCTGCAATTGCCCCACGACCCGCAGGCACCCTGGAACCCGGCGACGGCCCACTATTGGCAGCAGTTTGGAGACCAAATCGGTACGCCAGTGGCCCCTATTCGGGCGCCGGCGGTAGCCGGCAGCGTGGAGACCCGCGCCGTGCAAATCCGCTCCGCCATCGCTTCCATGATCACGCCCGTGGACTTGGACATCGTGACCCAGCACCTCGACGTGCCTCCCCAAGAGGGTTTCGACCTGATCATCGCCACCAATGTCTTTTGCTATTTCGACAGCTTCGAGCAATTGCTCGCCCTCGCCAACACGCAAAGCATGCTGCGGCCCGGGGGATTCCTGCTTTCGAACAACGTGCTGCCCCTGCTGCCCTCCATTCCCATGCGTTCTGTGGACGTCCTCTCGGTCACCTATTCCGACCGCCCTAACGATGGCGACGTCATTGTTTGGTACCAGCGATCACCGGATTGAAGTGCTTGTCGAGATGGTAGCGCGAGCACGGCTTTTACAGGTTGCGGAAAACTCGTGGCGCTGTCATTCTGAGCCCGCATTTTGGGCGAAGAACCCCCGTAGTTAGCTCTTTTCATCGCCCACCGCGAAATGCCGAGGTCCTTCGCCCAAAATGCGGGCTCAGGATGACAGGGATGGGTTTGGGTGCTGGTCTCCGAGCTTCTGCCCATCACGGGCAGCCGCATGGCTGTCAACTCAGGATGACAGCATTGCAGGTTTTCCCCGCAGCCTGTTTTAGCCCCGCCGAAACCGCGGCTTCCACCCTTTGCTCGTTTCGCGCCCGCTAATTCCACGCCCCTCTACCATTGTCGGGCGGCCCGTGCTACCATCCCCAGCCGTTATAGTCATGCGGCCCGCCTGCTGCGGGGTTCCGGCCGTGCGGGTCGAGATTTTGATTTTAGGAGCCGCAATAGAAAGTGCGTTTCGGCGTGTAACTGCGAGGTCGAGTCATGCTGAGGATTCTTCTGACGGCAATTGTCCTGACCAATCTGCTGGCGGCGTTCAGCGCCGCCCAGGCGCCGCCTGATTTCCGCGCCGTTGAGCAGACCTACTTGGCGAAGGTGCAGCGCAATATCGAGCTCTATCGCAAACAGGATGCGTTGATTGAAATTCTCGACGCCGGCGGCCGCCCCATCAACGGCGCTCAGGTCGAAATTAACCAGGTGCAGCAGGATTTCCTATTCGGTTGCATCATGTTTCCGCTCGTGGGCCCGGACATGCCGGCCGGGGAGCGAGAACAGTACCAGAAGCGCTTTTTGGAGCTCTTCAATCTCGGCGTCCTGCCGTTCTATTGGAAGGAATACGAGCCGTCCCCCGGCAAACCCCGCTGGCCTGATATGGGGCCGACTATCGAATGGTGCACTCGGAACGGAATCACGATCAAAGGGCACCCCCTGGTGTGGAACTCCCCCTCCGTCATCCCATCCTGGCTGGCGCGATTTCCCGCGGAGTTTCAAGAAAGGCTGCTGGAGGCTCGCCTGCTCTCTACGGTCTCGGGCTATGCCGGAGCGATAAACCTCTGGGACGTGGTAAACGAACCCATCCACGTAAATACGTGGGAGGACAAGGAGGCTAAAGAGAAATCATACCCGCCCACCGAGTGCGCGAATTACGTGGAGAAGGCGCTCCGCTGGGCGAACGCTGCGAACCCCGAGGCGACCCTGCTTGTCAATGAGTATGACGTCATCCCGAACCGCGACACCTTCCGCAAGCAGGAAACCCCGCCACGCGACCGGTTCCTTGCCCTGGTGAAGGAGTTGCGTCGCCGCGACGCGCCGGCGTTCGACGTGGGGTTCCAAGCGCATGAGCCGAGGACCGAATGGTTTTCTCCCGAGGACGTCTGGCAGGCGTTTGACACGTTCGCGGGCGAGGGCTTTCGCATTCACATCACGGAGTTTATCCCGCAGTCGTCGGGAAAAGAAATTACCGGCTGGAGACACGGCACGTGGACCGAGGAGGCCCAGGCCGAGTTCGCAGAACAGATGCTGCGGCTGAGTTTCGGTCACCCGGGCGTGGCCTCTTTCAATTTCTGGGGGCTCTCGGACCGGGACATCTGGCTGCCTGGCGGCGGCCTTGTGGACAAGGACTACAACCCCAAGCCCATTTTCACCCGGCTCCACAAGTTGATTCGGGAAGAGTGGATGACCCGCAATCTCTCATTGAAGACGGACGAGCAGGGGCATGCCACTTTCCGCGGCTTTTTGGGGAAATACCGCGTTCACGTTAGAGCGCCGTCAGGGAAGGAATCGGACTTCGATTTCCACCTCGGCCGCGGCGGCGAACGGGAATTCCGCTTCCGGATGTGAGCCGGCCCTGACGAGCGTAGCACCGCCCGGCAGAGCCGTAACATCTTCTAGAGACTCATCCGGAAAGTCTC
>PLWR01000063.1:0-737 GCA_003165615.1 Acidobacteriota bacterium
ACCCGCCGAAACTCGCTTCGGCGTAGCAGCCGAAAAGTCTTGGGGAAAGCTTGAGAGGTCAAACGATCTCTTTAGGGAGTCAAGCGATGGCGGCTCTTCTGACGGCGGCGCCGCAACACATTGCGCCCCCCCGGAGTCCTCATACGAATGCGAAAGCCGTGTGTTTTTGCCCGGCGCCGGCGGTTAGGTTGATAGGTACGTTTCAAGACGCAATGCTCCCCGCTTGGATTTTCTACGATAAAGCCGAAGTACTAAGATACCTTGCGCGAAGGAGTTAAGTCAAGCTGCGCAGAGGCTTTGGTAGTGTTTCATTTTGATTTCAGGCGCTTGGATACAAGCAATCCAGCCAGGGTGGCCAATATTACGTTGGTTGCAATTGCTGGCTCGGCTGAAAACACTAGAGACCCAGGAAGAAGCATCAAATGGTAAACAAGAACATCTTTAGCCCGTATGCCTGGCTCGTGACTTAGCACAATCACGGTGGCAAGAATATCGAACAAAAACACAAAGCTTGGAAAGAGGAATGGGAGAGCGTCAGCGTTGCGTTTTAGAAAGGGCTTCATGGTACCTCTTCCGCATTTTGCCGATCCGATAGTCCCACCAAAATCTTCCAGACTTCAAACATGATTCTGCGATCTCCCCAAAGGAATTGTGCACAGTAGGGGCGGTTCGCGAACCAAGGCTGTCCCAATTAGCTGAAAACTGTCGCACTCCATGCGGCTCTGCCGCCCCGCTGT
>PLWR01000063.1:762-3568 GCA_003165615.1 Acidobacteriota bacterium
GCTTGGTTCGCGAACCGCCCCTACACCACCAATTCGAATCCTTAGCGGAACTTCACTGTGCCTTGCGCTGCAGCAAATAAAAGCAGCGCCCCTCGGTGGCCGGTTGGGGCGGAAAGAAGTCCTCGACGTGATATCCCCTGGCGAGATAGTGCTGAAAGATGCGGCGCGCTTCCAGCCGCCAGCGGCGGGCCAGGGGCATGGCTTGTGACCGCATCGCGTCGGCCTGCGCGGGGATTTCCATCAGCAAGCGGCGCTGGTCGAGGTCCAGGCGAAAGGCGCGGTTCTGCGGAAAGCCCTGGGCGTTTAGCTTGGTCTCATTCACGCGAGGCAGTGCCGGGTCAAAAGGCGGAGTTTCCCCGCGCAGGCGCCTTTCGACTCGCGCGGTCGAGATTCGCCAATTCACTACCCAGCGATCACTGGGCAGGCCTTTTTCCAGCAGGCTGGGAAAGCGCCCGTAACAATCCGGCACGTATTCTTCCGCCAGCGCGCCCAGTCGTGAAATATTCAGCCGCGCGTTCCGGCTTTGCAAAGGGTCAAACGTCCAGCAGATGGATTTAATGCCACGATCCAGGGCGACCTGGCGGTGAACCAGTTTCATCTTGAGGCCAAACCCCTGGTCCCGGTACTTCGCTTCCACTGCCATCATGTGTGACCAGTGGACCAGGCGGCCATGGTATTGGGCGAGAAAGGCGTAGATGAACCCCACCACTTTGCCGTCGATAAGGGTTCCAATCAGCGCTCCGCCGTATTTCTGCGTCGCCGCCAGGACCTCGCTGGTGGCGCCCGGCGCTCCCCAAACGTGGGTCTGGATGCGCTCGCATTGCCGGTACTCCTCGAGATTTTTCAGCAGCCTGACCTTGACTCGAGACATCCGCTTCTCCAGCACGACCGCATTCATAATTCGCAATTCGTAATTCTTAATTCGTAATTCCTAATTCATCATTCCTTCATGCTCTCCCAAACCTTGCCGAAAAGTTCGATGGACCCCGGCCCGAAGCCGGCGTAATGATTGTTGAAATACCCCATCACTTGAATGCGCCGTTGGAGAAGCTGGCGGACCACCGGAATCCAAATGCGCATTTCTTCTTCCCGGTCAATGATGATGCGGTCCCAGTGCTTGGTCTTTTCCTCAATCCCTTTGCGGTCGCCGAGCCAGCGGATGTAAGCGAAGTCGGCGGTGACCAGATCCAGCTTGCTGCTCACCAGTTGCGATATGGGAGTCATCCAGGGGTGATCGATCAACGCCAAAGCCACACGCTTCCTGCGCAGGATGTCGAGCAGCCGCGCGTTTACCCAGTGCTTGTTGCGAACTTCCAGAGCGAATTGGAATCCGCTGGGTAACTCCTCCAGAAAGGGAATGAGGCGCACCAGGAAATCCTCCTGGCGCGCAAATGTCTTCTTGTTGAAGTAGGGGAACTGCAACAGCAGCGGGCCCAGGCGGTCTTCCAGCAGGCTCATGGCGCGCAGGAAATTAGCCAGCTCCTCGCGGCAATCGACCAAAACCTTTTCGTGAGTAATCACCTGCGGGAACTTGGCGGCGAAGGTGAATCCCGGCGGCGTGCGCGCGCGCCAGTTTCGCACCATGGACTCCGATGGAATCCGGTAGTAGGTGGAATCCACTTCCACGGTGTCAAAATGTTGGGCGTAAACGCCCAGGAAGTCGGACGACTTCGTGCCGGGCGGGTAAAAGGTCCCCACCCAGTCTTCACTGGACCAACTCGAAGTGCCCAGGCGCAGGTTGGGAATATGCGGATAATTCATAGGTGACGGGTGTTAGGAGAAAACGAAACTCGAAAGTCGAAAATCGAAATTCGCTGCATCGCCCGCGAATTTTGATTTTCGACTTTCGCCGTTTCCTGGCGCCTGACACCTGTCTACTCCATGCCACACATGCCGCGTTGAGCGGCGCCACAAGAGCCGCAGGGCCCCGGTTCAAATGCGGCCGCCGAGCGTGACGTTCCCCCAACAGCAAACACTGACAACAGCTTCTCCACATGGGGGCCTGCGCACTTCTTGCAGGCCACCTTGGTGGTCGATGAGGGCACGATCTTTTCAAAGGTCGTTCCACAATCCGTGCACTTGAATTCAAAGAGTGGCATGGGAGCCTCCTATTGGGAATATAGCCAATCCACCGCCGGTTTGCAATTGCCCGCCCGCGAATTTGGCTGGTCTTTTGCGTGGGGGAACCACCGCAGGCGCATTTTTTGTGGCTTTTGGGGGCGTGCCTCGGTTAAAATCTCTTGACAGCCAAGTTGTAATTGTCTAAATTGAGGCCCGGTATGCATGGCACCAACTCATTCAAAAAATAACAAGCAGTGCGGAGAGGAGCAACAAATGGCGAAAGTCATGACCAAGTCTCAGGTAGTAGCTCACCTCGCGGAGAAGGCGGGGATACAGAAGAAAGCAGCGGCAGGAATTCTTGAGGAACTTGTCGCCCTCGCGACCAAGGAAGCCAAGAGCTCGGGCCAGTTCGTTGTCCCGGGGTTAGGTAAAGCCGTGAAGGCCGCCCGCAAAGCGCGCGTGGGCCGCAATCCCCAGACCGGCGAGCCGATCAAGATCCCGGCCAAAACCGTCGTAAAGTTCCGCTTGGCCAAAGCGTTCAAAGACGCTGTTGTGCCCCCGAANNTGAGAACTCTCTAAACCTCGCGCGGTGCGAGCCGGGGAGTCCTCCCGCAAAGACGGCATCCGCCTCAGCGTGGATGTGTGTCTGGGTAACCCTACTGGGTTGAGGATGGGCTATTGCCGCGCTGAGGGTTAGCTCAGCGCATGCCGATCTAACCTGGGTTTCTCACCACTTTCAGGGGTT
>PLWR01000401.1 GCA_003165615.1 Acidobacteriota bacterium
GTGCGCGCTGACTTGCGGCGCCTTCATCGCCGATGGCTTATGCGCGAAGGTAATCTCCAAGGCCCTGGGAGTATCCCGGAGTTTCGTCTGGGAGGGCCCATTGACCACCTCGTGGTCAATCCGCAGGGTAGAGTACCGACGCCGAGGGGCACACGGGGAAGAGGAGAGGTTCGATAACCTCTTCCACGCCTTTCGTCGAAGACCATTTGCCGCGACCCGGTATGCTCATAACTGATCATGGGAGGACACTTTGAAAGAAAGCGCCAGACCAATTTTCACGAACGCCCGCCCGGTTCAGGGCCTAAGCTCGGAGCCCGTTGCCCGTGCTCTAGCCGCTGCCCTTGCCGCGCTCCTTGTGGTCCTCGGCGCCGCGCTGGATGGCAGGGGCGCCACGGTTGACGCCGCCACCCAGGCGGCGGCCAAGTCGCTGGAAGCGAAAATGCAAATATTGGAAAGCAAGGATACGCAACCCTTACCGTCCTATCCGGCCGTGGTTATTACCGAGCGCGAAGCGAATTCCTACCTGAAAATTCACTCCGGAGAGTTTCTGCCTGCGGGCGTGGGCACTCCTTCGATAAGCGTCCAACCGGAACACGCAACGGCGGCTGCGGACGTGAACTTCGATGAGCTGAGCCGCTTATACCCTAATCCCAACGATATGGGGCCGAAGATCCTGGCGGCCATGTTTCGCGGAACGCAACACGTGACGATCACGGCGAAAATCCAATCCGAGAGTGCCGGGGTCCGGGTGCAGATTGAAAGCGTGGTGGTGGGNNGGCTGGTGGATTATATGATCCAGAATGTTTTGCAGCCCAAATACCATTTCGATTTAAGCAAGCCCTTCCCATACACCGATCACGTCAGGCAGATTGTGCTGGGTTCGGGCCAAGTCACGTTCTTGCGCGGCCCCAGGCAGACCGTAGGCAGCAAGCAGTAGGCAGTAGGCACTACGCACTAAGCGGGAGGCAGTGGGCAGCACGCAGGGGCCGGGAAAAAATACCTAAGGTGTTTGGGCGCATGTTCAGCGTCAGAAACCGGCTGAACACCCCTGAAGCGTGCTACTGCCTGCTGATCTCCGGTGGCCAGCGAGGTAGCTCATGGCGCGTCGTTACAAGCTCTACGCGGCGGAAACCGGCATGTCGTATCAATACTTTTTTGCGAACAGCCGCCGCGTCGTCCGCCCGGAGGGTCAAGGGGCAGGCGGCGATTATAGTTTCGTCGTCACCCCTGATCAAAGGCCGCCTTTCATCCTGCGGGTGTTTATTTCGGAACGCGCGTTGGAGGCTTGGCGGCAAACCCAGGGCCGGGATCTGGATTCCAATGAAATCTACGCGGTCGCCAAGATGCGCATGTTTCGCGCCTTTGACGAAGTCGATTACCTGCGCGACGAGTGGTTGAATCTGCTCGTGGATGAAGGCAACGTCATGGAATTGCTTTCGACGCTGGATTTGTAGGCGTTTCAGATTTGCTGCGGGAGTTGTATAATTCTTTAGGGCTTACTCGTGAAAATGACTTACCTGCGCAAATACCGCAAATTCGCCGCGGCCTTCGCCGCCGTTTACCTGGCGCTCTCGGCTGGATTGCTGTTTGTGATGCGCAATCCGGTAACTTTCAGTAACGTGATGCGCCATGTGCCCGATCCCATGATGATGGTCTTTCCCTTCAAGCCCCTCTGGTATGTGGCGCGGTGGGGAAGGCTGAAGGTGGGCGATCCCGCTCCGGGCTTTAACTTGCTCACCGCCGATAAGCAATCGACGGCTTCGCTTGCTTCCTTCCGCCGCCAAAGGCCGGTGGTGCTGGTTTTTGGGAGCTACACCTGACCACCATTTCGCCGGGAGGTTCCCGCGCTCAATAAACTCTACGATCGCTACAAAGACCGCGCCGCCTTTTATGTGGTCTATATCATGGAAGCCCACGCGCTTGACGCCTGGCAGGACGAAGACAATCAGAAAGACAAGGTTTCGGTGGCGAGCCCCAAGACTCTTGCCGAGCGTTGCGCGGTGGAGGGAACTTGCGCCACCAAACTGGCACTGCGTATTCCCGCCGTCATCGACGACCTAGCGAACTCCACGGAAGACGCTTACACCGCATGGCCGGACCGGCTTTACGTGATTGACGCCGATGGCCGAGTCGCGTACAAGAGCAAGCCGGGGCCTTTTGGATTTAAGCCTGCGGATATGGAAGTTGTCCTCAAACGCATCCTGCCCACACCTCCCGCGCCAACGCAAGTCACACAGAGGTAAGGGGTGAAGGGGGAAGTGTAAAGGGTGAAGGGCGAAAGGTAAGACTGGTTAATGCCGACTATGGATTCGGCACGTACTGGCCCAACGCACTGCGAAAAGGGGTCGACCTTCACTTTACCCTTCACCCTTCACCCTTCACCCTTCACCCTTCACCCTTCACTCTTTGCCTATCTCCCCCTCAATGATCGGAATCCAGTAGGCCTGTGATTCGGGGTGTATAGTATGGGCAAAGCGAAGGGCATTCTCGAATGCCTGCCGCGATTCAACGCGTCGCCCCGCGGCCTTGAGCACGCGCCCCAGGATGAATTGCACATCCACGGACTGCGGGGCCAGCGACTCCGCTGCATGGGCCTCGGCGAGGGCCGCGTCAAGCTCGCCGCGGTTCGCCAATGCCACCACTTTCCAGAGCCGGCTCAGCGCGGAGGCAAGTGGAACCTGAAAGCTCCCCCGGTAAACAAGAATCGAGCCCGCCAGGCAATCCACGGGTTGAGCGGTGCGGAATTGCTCGTAGGGATTAAGTTCCCCAGGGCCCCAAGGTTGGCCTGACATCTCCGTAGCGCTCACCAATACGGTTCCGTCGATAACCGGCGGGACCTCGCCGAGCGGGCGTTCCCAGATTACGGCCGAGGATGCCGTGAGCAGCGTGCAGGGAATTTCATAATGACCGGGGTCGACGGTGCCGAAATAGGCCAGCCAGCACGGCGTGGAGTCGTGGGTTTGGAGGTAACGCTTCACCGCCGGAAGGCCCTGGCCCCAATCGACATTCGAATCCGTGAGCACGCGGTAGGTTTTTGCAGGACCACCCCAGAATTCGTTGGAATACGGTAAGTAGTTGGGGAAGGCTCGCAGCGAGGAGACAGCGTGAATCAGCACGAGACCTCCGACGATGATTCCCCACGCCCGATGTGTTTTCGCCAGCCTCCACGCCCCCGCTGCCGCCAAAACGCCCAGGAATGGATAGATGGGAAGGATATGCCGCAAACCGATATTGAGGTTCGAGGTCATACTCACGGCGAGAAAAACGGCAGTGGGGATCAGCATCCACAACGTCTCGCGGGATCGCTCACGCGCGCCCAGCAGCCAGGCCAACGGCGCGAGAGCGAGTAAACCTAGAAACCCCAGCGTCGATTTGATGAGGAAGGCGAGGGGGAAATAGAACCACACTCCATGTGAATAGAGCCTGCCGAGAAGGTAGGTGGGGCGCGAGGCGGTGGCGTAGAAAAATGCAAACCCCTCCAGAAAAGCCTCCGGCAGCAGGTGCGCCCGAGCCGCCATGGCGAGGGCCGTGGCCGCGAACCGGCTCCGCACTGCACCCAGGGAAGAAGCCAATGCCGGCGAAGGCGCCCATCCGGCCGGCCTTGCGCTATAGCGGAAGCCGTAAAAGCTCCAGAGGACTGCCACGGAAATGGCCCCCACGACAATGAGCGCCAGAAGCAACTGCAGGGCAACCTGGCGGCTGCTTCGGGCCGGACGATCTTGTGGTGAGTCGCTCCCTCCCCCGGTCCCCACCGGGATCAGCAATTCCACCATAGCCAGCAGAAACAAAATCGGGAAGAGAATGATGCCGGAATGTTTGGACGCCATCGTCAAGCCGCCGGCAATTCCGCAAGCGGCCAGGCGCCACACGTTGGGGTTCGCTACATAACGCCAGAAAGCGTAAACAGCGGCGAAGAGCCAACAGGCAAGCGCCACGTCATTGGTCACCAGCGGGCCGTGCGCCAGAATATTGGGCTCGAATACCATCAACGCCAAAGCGACAAACGCCGGGCCCGCGCCGAACATTTCCCGGGTTGCCAGGAACACGATCAGAGCCAGCAGCAGGGGAAATACCATCATGGCGACGCGAGCTGCGAAGAGCAGCCGGTCAGCGTTATTCGCAAAGAGAAAGATGCGGCCGCCCCGGAAGTCGGAGGCTTCTGCATCCGTCATGGGCGGGACGCGCGGCCGAAGCACAAGGAAAGACAACGCCCCCACGTCCTTGGTCAAAGGGGGATATCCGGGACAAATCGAAAAGTCGCCCGCCGTCAAGTGGAGGTAGCCTGCCAACAAACTGTAAGCCTCGTCGGAGGTTTGCGACTCCTGGCGCACCGAGAGCACCATTGCCGCCTCCATGAGGGCTAGTAAGCCAATCACCGCGGCCAGCGTCAGGACTCGGCGTGAGATTGTGGGGATCAATGTGCACTCCCGGAATTTACAACGACGAGGATTCTAACACGGTGGTCACCCGCACGTCGCACCAGCGGACGGCGCAGTGCTAGTGTTATTTAGAATTGGAATCCCTTTTGAGAAAGTGGTCATTCCCGCGAAGGCGGGAATCCAGCCTGCCGGCGGCGCATTTCCAATGGCTTGGGAAGTGGATTCCCGCCTTCGCGGGAATGACTGCACCGGGGAGCGCCGGTATCTCACGAATGACACACTACCAGATGCGCTGGAAAGGGGTCCGATGTGTATAATCGGACTATCTCCGAGGAGTGGAAAAATATGGGGCATCGCATTCAACGTCATTTGATATTACCGCTGCTTGCCATGCTGGCCGGTTATGCGCTGGCGGTGGCCCAGCAGCCGTCGCTCACAATTGAACAAATCATGAGCGCGCCGTTCCCCAGCGAATTGGTGGCATCGCCGGTGGGGGGGAGGGTCGCGTGGGTGTTCGACGCGCGTGGCGTGCGGAATATCTGGGTGGCGGATGCTCCGGACTTCAAGGCGCGAGCCCTGACTTCCTACACCGCTGATGACGGTCAGGAGATCGCCGAACTCGTGTGGACACCCGACGCCCGCGCCATCGTTTATGTGCGCGGGGGTGATTTCGAGACGATGCGGGAGGCGCCAAATCCACGCAGCGATCCGCAGGGTGGGGAGCAGGATGTTTGGGCAGTGGAGCTGGCGGGCGGCCCTCCGCGAAAGTTGGGGGAAGGTCATTCTCCTGCCGTTTCGCCCAAAGGCGATGAGGTGGCATTCGTTTACAAGGACCAGGTTTGGTTGGCAAAGCTCAGTGGCAGCGACAAGCCAGTACAACTCATCCATGCCCAAGGGAAGGCCGGGCAGCTCCGATGGTCTCCTGATGGCTCCAAACTGGTGTTGGTGAGTGGGCGCGAGGACCACGGTTTCATTGGCGTTTACGACTTTACCCAAAAGTGCCTGCGATATCTGAACCCCAGTGTGGACCGCGACCAGGAGCCGGTCTGGGCGCCAGATGGCAGGCAGATCGCCTTTCTGCGCTTCCCGGCAACGCCCGAGCCGAAAATGTTTGGGGCCAAGCGCGCCGGCACTCCATGGTCGATTCGCGTTGCGGATGTGGCGACGGGCGCAGGCCGTGAGGTTTGGAAAGCGCGCGAGGGGCAGGGGAGTGTCTTTCGTTTTCTGGCGGCGGACCAACAACTGCTCTGGGCGGCGGATGACCGGCTCATCTTTCCCTGGGAAGGTGATGGCTGGACGCATCTCTACTCCGTGCCGCTCAAGGGTGGCGCAGCGACTCTGATGACACCGGGAGATTTCGAAGTTGAAAACGTAACGCTTGCGCCCGATCGCCGTGCGGTGGTTTTCAATTCCAATCAGGATGATACCGACCGGCGGCACCTATGGAAAGAAGCTGCGGACGCCACGCTGCCCACGCAGGTGACGAGCGGGCAGGGCATTGAGTGGACCCCTGTAGTTTTGAGTGACGGACAACACATCGCGCTGCTGCGTTCTGGCGCCGAGTGGCCGGCGCGGCCCGCGGTGGTGGCGTCTGATGATGCAATGCGCGACCTTGCCCCGGAATCGATGCCCAGGGACTTTCCCGCAGCGCAACTTGTAACCCCACGGCCGGTAGTGATCTCCTCCGCGGATGGATTGGAGCTGCATGGTCAGATCTTTCTTCCACCCAATGCGGCGGCCAGTAAACGCCTTCCGGCGGTGGTCTTTTTCCATGGGGGCTCGCGGCGCCAAATGCTGCTCGGCTGGCATTACATGCAGTATTACCACAATGCCTATGCCCTGAATCAGTATCTTGCCAACCGTGGATACATCGTGCTTTCGGTGAACTACCGCAGTGGAATTGGCTATGGGATGGAATTCCGTGAAGCGCTGAATTATGGCCCTGCCGGCGCGAGCGAATTCAATGACGTGCTGGGAGCGGGCCGGTACTTGCGCTCGCGGCCGGATGTTGACCCTGCCCGCATCGGCCTGTGGGGCGGCTCCTACGGGGGTTACCTGACGGCGCTGGGCCTCGCGCGGGCATCCGACTTGTTTGCCTGTGGCGTTGATTTCCACGGTGTGCACGACTGGAATCTGGAGGTTTCGCGCACCCTCCACGCGGAAGATCCCCAAAAGCTCGAGGATTGGGCGCGGGTGGCCTTCGCGTCTTCGCCCTTGGCGGATGTGAAGACGTGGCGCTCGCCCGTGCTNNCTTCCCCGACGAGGTGCACGATTTCCTGACGCATGAACACTGGCTCACGGCCTACCACGCGGCCTCAGATTTCCTCGATAGCCATCTAAAGGGCAGCCGGTAGCCCAACGTTCCGCAACGAGCAGGCTACCCTTCCTTAAGACGATGCTGGCACCACGAGGCTTTCGCGCGGTGATTCCTGGAGGTCGGGATCGTAATTCAGGTTGGGGCGGAGCCAGCGTTCCACAGCGCGCAGGTCCATGCCTTTGCGGCGATGGTAATCGTCCACCTGGTCCCGGTCGATTTTCCCCACAGCGAAATACTTTGCCTCCGGGTGGGAGAAATAGAACCCGCTGACGGAAGCCGCCGGCGACATGGCAAAGTTCTCCGTCAGGTAAATGCCAGCGTTCTTTTCCGCCTGCAAGAGGTCAAAGAGTTCGCGCTTCTCCGTGTGGTCAGGGCAGGCGGGATAACCGGGCGCGGGGCGAATGCCCCGATAACGCTCATGTATCAAATCTTCGGGCGTCAGGTTTTCATCCCTGCCATAACCCCAGAACTCTCTGGCCCGTTTGTGCATTAACTCCGCCAGCGCTTCCGCCAGGCGGTCGGCAAGGGCTTTGGCCATGATGGAATTGTAATCGTCATGATCCTGCTGGAAGCGCTCCAGCAGCGGCTCAATGTCAGCGCCGGCGGTGACGGCGAAAGCGCCCAAATAATCTTCCCGGCCCGTCTGCCTGGGCGCGATCAGGTCCGCGAGAGCCCAGTTGTAATGCCCGGGCGCCTTTTCCATCTGCTGCCTCAGGGCATGGAAGACGGTCAGCACCGATTTGCGCGAGCCGTCGGCATACACTTCGATGTCGTCGCCCACGCTGTTCGCGGGGAAAAATCCCATGACGGCGTTGGCGGTGAGGAGTTTTTCCGCCACGATGCGGGCCAGGAGTTTTTGCGCGTCTTCCCGGAGCTCGCGCGCCTTGCTGCCCACAATCGCATCATCAAGAATTCTTGGATACGTTCCGCGCAGTTCCCAGACATGAAAGAACGGCGTCCAATCGATGTAGGGGACAATTCCCCGCAGCGGCACAGCAGGAAATGCGCGCACTCCCGTGAAAGCGGGGCGAGGCGGATGTGCCGCGCTCCAATCGATGGGCGGTTTGCGGCGGCGCGCCTCCTCCAAGATCAGCAACTTCTGTGCCGTAGGTTTATGCGCCGCTCGCAACGTTTCCTGCACCTGGCGGTTTTCTGCCTGGAAAGCCGGGCGTGTCTCCGGATTCTTCAGTTGGCTCACCACGCCCACAGCCCGCGAAGCGTCCAGCACATGCACCACCGGCTGGTGGAAGTGGGGGGCAATCTTCACTGCCGTGTGTATGCGGCTGGTGGTGGCGCCGCCAATCAGCAGCGGGATGGTGAATCCCTCGCGTTCCATTTCCTTGGCCACGTGGACCATTTCGTCGAGCGAGGGCGTGATGAGCCCGCTCAAGCCGATCATGTCGGCGTGCGTGTCCCGCGCGGTTTGCAGGATCTTCTCACACGGCACCATAACGCCCAGGTCGATAATCTCATAGTTGTTACAGCCCAGGACCACGCCCACGATGTTCTTACCGATATCGTGTACGTCGCCCTTCACCGTGGCCATCACAATTCGGCCTTCGGCGCGAGCCTTGCCGTCCGCCCCCTTTTCGGCTTCCATGAAGGGGAGCAGATAAGCCACGGCTTTCTTCATAACGCGCGCGCTCTTGACCACCTGGGGCAGGAACATTTTCCCGGAGCCGAACAGGTCGCCCACCGCGCTCATTCCGGCCATCAGCGGGCCTTCGATGACGTTGAGTGGCCGTCCGAGCTTCTGCCGGGCTTCCTCGGTGTCGCTTTCGATATGGTCGGCCACGCCCTTTACAAGAGCATGTAGGAGACGCTCTTCAACGGTCCCTTGTCGCCAGGCGTCTTCCTGAACTTGCGCGCGCCCGCGTTGCTTGACCGATTCCGAAAAAGCCAGCAGCCGCTCGGTGGCATCAGCACGGCGGTTCAGCAGCACGTCTTCCACCAGATCCAGCAAGTCGCGAGGCAGTTCCTCGTAAACGGCCAATTGCCCGGCGTTCACAATCCCCATGTCCATGCCCGCGCGGATGGCGTGGTACAGGAACGCGGAATGGATGGCTTCGCGGATAGTGTTGTTGCCGCGAAACGAAAAAGAAATATTGCTGATGCCGCCGCTCACATTGCAATGAGGAAGCGTCGCCTTGATCTGGCGCGTGGCTTCGATGTAGTTCACCGCGTAGTTCCGGTGCTCATCCATCCCCGTGGCCACGGTGAGGACGTTGGGGTCAAAAATGATGTCGCAGGGATCCACACCCACTTCCTCGGTGAGGAGGCGGTAGGAGCGCGTGCAGATATCCACGCGGCGGTCCGTTGAATCGGCCTGTCCGGCCTCGTCAAAGGCCATTACCACCATGCCCGCACCATAGCGCTTAATCAGGCGGCCGCGCTGCTTGAAAACTTCTTCGCCCTCCTTGAGGCTGATGGAGTTGACGATGCCCTTGCCCTGAATACACTTCAGCCCTGCCTCGATAACGCTCCATTTCGAGCTGTCGATCATAATGGGGACGCGGGCAATGTCCGGTTCCGAGGCGATGTAGTTCAAGAAGGTGGTCATCGCCTGCTCCGAATCGAGCATGGCCTCGTCCATGTTGATGTCGATGATTTGCGCGCCGCCTTCCACCTGCTGCTTGGCGATGGTCAGGCCTTCCTCAAATTGGCCGTTCAAAATCAGCTTGGCGAATTTGGGCGACCCGGTGACGTTGGTCCGTTCACCAATGTTGACGAAATTGGTTTCCGGGCGAATCACCAGCGGCTCCAGGCCGCTAAAGCGCGAGTAGCGCTCTACGTGGGGAGGCACGCGCGGGGGAAAATCCTTCACCGCATCACGGATGGCGCGAATATGCGCGGGCGTGGACCCGCAGCACCCGCCGACGATGTTCACCCAACCGTTCGAGGCAAACTCGCGCAAATCCGCCGACATGATTTCCGGAGTTTCGTCGAACCCGCCGAAGGAATTGGGCAGGCCGGCGTTGGGATAACAACTGGTAAAAATCGGCGCGAGGCGCGAAAGCTCCTCGATGTGCGCGCGCATCTGCTTGGCGCCCAGCGCGCAGTTGATGCCTACACTCAGCAACGGCGCGCCCGAGACCGAAATCCAGAATGCTTCGATGGTCTGGCCGGAGAGCGTGCGGCCGCTCAGGTCAACGATGGTCACGGACGCCAGCAGGGGCAGGCGTTTTCCCGTGTCCTCGAAATACTGCTGGGCGGCAAAGATCGCGGCTTTGCCGTTGAGCGTGTCG
>PLWR01000696.1 GCA_003165615.1 Acidobacteriota bacterium
CCGTCAGCATCTGGTACATGACGATACCCAACGAATAGACGTCCGATCGCCCGTCCAGGTCATGGCCGCGCTTTCCCTGTGCCTGCTCGGGGGAAATGTACATCGGGGTACCCACCACAAATCCCCCGCTCGTCAGGTCCACGCCCTTCCCTTCTTCCTTCCTACCCGCTTCTTTGACGCTGGCGATGCCAAAGTCCAGGACCTTGGCCGTTTCCTTCCCATCCGTTTGGACCAAGACGATGTTTTCCGGTTTGATGTCGCGGTGAACCATATCGAGTTGGTGGGCGGCGTCCAGGGCCGCGGCAACTTGCTTGGCAATGGCGCACACGCGCGGCGCGGCTATCGGCCCCTGCTCCCTCATCACCTTTTGCAGGTCCTTGCCCTCGATGTATTCCATGACGATGAAGGGGCAGCCGTCTTCCGCTTCGTCGATGTCATCCACGCGCACCGCATTGGGGTGCTGAAGCTTGCGGGTGATGTAAGCTTCCTGCTTGAAGCGCTGGCGGAGTTTCTCATCAAAGGTCAGTTCCGGGTTCAGCACCTTGATGGCGCGCAGCTCGTCGAAGCCGGTGTGCTTGGCCTTGTAAACTGCACCCATGCCGCCCGCGCCGATTTTGCTCAGGATGCGGTATCGGCCGCGAATCAAGGTTCCCGAATCCCACTCGCCGGCAAAGCGGAGTTCCGCGCCATCGCGCGAGCAGAACGAGATGGTGTCAGGATATGTCGCTTGGCATGTGGGGCAGGTTTTCATGGGTGTCACCGCCCGGTTCAGGCGGCCAAACTATATCATACCGGCAAGGTGGAGAAGAATAGGTACAAGAGTCGAATGCTTTCGGTCGGCAAGATGGCGTTCCAGGAGATTGCGACGGGATCATCAACGTGCAGCAGATTCCAACCCCGTCGCCATGGCTCGATATTCTCCCGAACATTGGCTTGACGCGGCTGCGCAGGGTCTTGATAATTGTCCCACCACTCGCGGGGCGATCTTTACGCAATTCGAGGGAGGTTCGTATGGTCGCAAAACGATGCGCCCGGGGAATCGGCTGGTTGGTCTTATGTTTGGGCCTGGTGCCCCTGACTCGCGCGCAGGACGTCGCCCGGCAAACCATGCGCCCGGTGATTCGCGGACGGCAGGCTGCGGTTTCGTCCATGAAATCAGAGGCTACCTAGGTTGCCCGCCGCATTTTGGCGGAGGGCGGGAACGCCTTTGATGCGATTGTGGGCGGTCAGGCGGCGCTGGCAGTGACGGACTTCCCCCTGAACGGCGTGGGCAGCGACGCGGTGATTCTCGCCTACATCGCGTGCGAAAAGAAAGTCGTGTCCATCAACGCCGAGCCGCGAGCGCCCAAACTCGCCACCATCGATTGGTATGAAAAGAACAATGGCGGCGTAATCCCCGACAGCGATGGTTTGCTCTCGGGCGGAATCCCCGGGGTCGTCGACGCGTGGTACATCCTGCTGGACCGCTGGGGCACAATGAGTTTCGCGCAGGTGCTCCAGCCCGCCATCGAACTGGCGGAAAACGGATACCCAATCAGCGAAGTTCGCGCCCGCCTCATTGCCAACACCGGGAAAATTCGCAAGTACCCTACGACCGTCAAAATCTACCTGCCCAACGGCCAGGCGCCCAACGCCGGCGATATTTTCAGGAATCCCGACCTTGCCCGCACCCTGAAGAAGCTGGTGGAGGCCGAGAAAGCGAATCAATCAAAGGGCCGCCACGCTGCCCTGAAAGCGGCGCGCGACCGCTTCTACAAAGGCGACATTGCACGCGAGTTCGCGGCGTTCTCCGAAGCCAACGGCGGGCTGTTCCGCTATGAGGACTTTGCCGAATACACGGCCGAGGTCGAGACGCCGGTCTCCATCGACTATCGCGGCTACCAGGTCTATAAGAATCCCTCCGCCAGTCAGGGCCCCACCGAGCTGATCGCCCTGAACCTGCTCGAAGGGTACGACCTCAAATCACTCGGCCACAATAGCGCCGACTTTATTCACATCAGCGTTGAAGCCATGAAGCTGGCGATGGCTGATCGCGAGAAGTATCTGGGTGACATGGATTTTATCAAGATTCCCTATGCGGGGCTGCTGTCAAAAGATTACGCGAACGAGCGCCGGAAGCTGATTGACCCGGCCAAGGCCTCGCTTGAATTGCGGCCAGGGTCGCCGGAAAAGTTCATGAGCGATATGCCCGCGTTGGGCCGGCCCGTGCGCGCGGTTCTCGATGGCCACGCGGACCACAATGGCGACACCAGCTACATTGGCATCGTGGACAAAGATCGCAACATGGTGAGCTTTGAACCGAGCCTGCACAGCCTTTTCGGGACCGGAGTGGTCATGGGGGATACCGGCATCATTTTCAACTGCCGCGGTGATTACTACTCTCTTGTTCGTGGTGAAGCGAATGCGCTGGAACCCGGTAAACGCCCGCGCAGCACTTTGCAGAGTACGCTGGTGATGAAAGACGGAAAGCCTTTCGCGATTATGGGAAGCCCCGGCGGCGACGATCAGGTGA
>PLWR01000303.1 GCA_003165615.1 Acidobacteriota bacterium
TTCTGCTGGTTGTGGGGGTGAGGGGACTATTCGCGAATGGTGTATTCATAGCTCTGGAGATGTCCCGCATCAGTGACTTTGACGGAGCCCTGGCGCGCTCTCCGACGCACTTTGGCGCTCATAAGGAAACCGCTCCAGGATAGCCACCGCCGCCAGGGCTGCTAACGCCACAATCGAAGCCAAAACCAAGGCGAGTTTTACGGATAAACCACAAACCAGCAAAGCGAGGAGTCCCCCGGCAACCCCAACGGCGTAAAGCAGCAACACGGCTCCGCGCTGCCCAAGCCTGGTATTGGCCAACCGGTGAGCGGTGTGGTCCTTGCCAGGGGAGGCAAAGGGAATCAGCCCACGGCGTGCGCGCGAAATGGAAACCAGCGTGGTGTCAAAAATAGGGACGATCAGGAGCAGCACCGGAATCATCCAGCTTGTGGCCACGGGCACATCGTCAAGGCGCAATTTGAGCCCCAGAGTGGCCACCATAAACCCCAGAAACATGGCGCCCCCGTCTCCCATAAAAATCTTGGCAGGGTTGAAATTCCAGAGCAGAAATCCCAATGTTCCACCGAGAAGAGCCGCCCCCAGAGTTGCCACCAAAACCTGGCCTTCGCGTAGAGCCAGAATCGTGAAGAACAGCGAGGCAATGGCGGTCACTCCACTGGCAAGACCGTCCATGTGATCGAAAATATTGTAGGCAGCGGTGATTCCCACCACCCAGAAAAGAGTGAGTCCGATATCGAGGATTGGACCTGCAGACCCGGGGAAGAGGGCGGAAGCCAAATGCGTTCTGACCCCCAAGGCCACAAGTGTCAGGGCCGCCAGGGGCATGGCGACAAATAATTTGACCTGGTGATGAAGAAGGTGACGGTCATCCAAAATCCCCACAATCAGCAGTAATGTTGACGCCGCGAGGATGCCGAAAATCTGTCCACGGGCGCGACTGTCCACAGATCCAATGATGGCAAGGACGGTTCCGCAATAGATGGCGAGCCCTCCCAACAACGGAATCGGGGTGCGGTGAATTTTGCGGGCGTTGGGTACGTCAACAATCCCCCAGTCAAGAGCCATCCGCCGGATGGGGACCGTCAAGCCCCAGGAAGCGGCAAAAGCCACCACGAACGTCAGTACTCCGGCCAGCATGGTCCCTCCTCGAATTGGGGTGCTGTCCTAATTTGAGACGTAGAGCCGGGGTTTAGAGCTTGCGGAAAAACGCCCCAAGGCTGTCATCCTGAGCGAAGCGAAGGACCCCTGTATTTGAANNCTCAGAATGACAGTGCCAATGAGTTTTTCCGCAGCCTCTTTAGCCCGGCAGGTGCCGACCTCAAGGTCGGCGCTACGTCAAATCAGGACAGCACCCGAATTGGATATTCATTGCAAAGAACTACGAGCCTTCCTCAAGCTGCGCCCTCGATTACCTTTCGGAACAACTGAAGCTCCTTGTCCCGCGCGAAGTCTCCCGCGGCCTGAAGCGCTCGGTCCCCCATCTGGGCAAGACGAGGGCGATCGTTGGCTAGTTCCCGGACGATGGCTGCCAGCGCTGCGGGATCATCCGGATCTATAACCACTCCACAGCCAAGGCGGCGCACCACGCGTGCGGCGTCACTTCCCTCGGGGGTCAGTGCCAGTATGGGGCGTCCGGCCGCCAAGGTTGAATAGAGTTTACTGGGGACTACAACGCCTTCCAACCCATGCTTAATCGTTATCAGGTGCAAGTCACCCGCGGCCAGAACATAAGGCACTTGATCCGGGGGGCGGAAGGGCAGAAACTTAATATTGTCGACGCCGCGGGCGGCGGCTTCAACCTGGGATCGCAGCGCCCCCTCCCCCACGAAGACAAACCCCACCGCTTCGTGATCCAGCATTCGGGCGGCTTTGACCACCGTTTCCCAGGCTCCATAAAATCCTAAATTGCCGGCTTGGAGCACCACCAAGGGAAAGCCACAGCGAATTTCCTGAGTGACCGGATGGCCCTGCGAGGCCACTCGCGGGGTGGCATTAACACCATCCCGGACCACCACCACGCGCGCGGGATCAATGCCCTTGGCGATAATCCGCTCGCGCGTGTCTTCTCCCAGGACGATAACCCGGCTTGCCCGGCCCAGTGCCCACCGGTGAAGCCGCTCCCAGAGCCTCAGCCACCACGAGGGCTTGGCAATATTGCCCAGCAGCGCCATCTCGGGGTAAAGATCCCGAATGTTGTAAACGAAGGGTTTCCGCTTGAGCCAAGCCACGAATGCACCCACGATGCCTTGGAAGGGCGGATCGGTCATCGCCAAGACCAAGTCCGTCCGTGTGAAAAGGGCGCGAGGAATCGAAAGTGCCACATAGGAGAGGTAATTCCAAATGCGTTGGCGCATTCGAAAACGCGGGAAAGTGCTGGACCCCACGCGCTCCACCAAGACCATTCCCAGGCGATCGCGCCGATAGAGGTAGTAAGGGTGTCTCTCGGTCGGGTCGTAGGAGGGCCGACCGCAAAGCACGGTGACATTGTGTCCCTCTGCCAATTTGTCCACTACGGCCGCCGCCATATAGGCAGTTGCCGAGGTGTCTGGGGGGAAATACTGGTTAAGGACCAGAATGCGCATCAGGTACCGGGGTCTCTATCGTCACACTCAGAGACAGCGAGCAGGAATCAAGCCTTGGCGATCTCTCACCTGGTGGAGTCCCCCCCCCGTGGGGCAGGGAACGGCGGCTTATCAACTAGAAAGTTGCCCAGCACCAAAACGTCCATTCGGGTGCGGAGGAAGCAGTCAATGGCCTCTTTAGGAGTCAGGACAATCGGCTCGTTCTCATTGAAGGAGGTATTCAGAAGCACGGGCACGCCGGTCAGCCGTTCGAATTCCTTAATCAGCGCCCAGTACCGAGGGTTGGTTTGGCGGCTCACCGTTTGGAGGCGGCCGGTTCCATCCACATGCGTCGGGGCAGGAATCATCGCCCGCTTTTCCGGGCGCACGGTGTACGCCAGATTCATAAAAGGAGAGGGGTGGGAGCGCTCGAAATACTTTCCGGTAGCTTCTTCCAGAATTGAGGGAGCGAACGGGCGGAACGGTTCCCGATGCTTGATTCGGTGGTTGAGAATGTCTTTCATTTCCGCGCGGCGAGGGTCCACCAGAATACTCCTGTTGCCCAACGCGCGCGGACCCCACTCCTGCCTGCCTTGATACCATCCCACGATTTTGCCCGCAGCGATGTGCTTCGCGGTCAGGCGCATCAATTCTTCGTCCGACAGCTTTTTAATCGGAAAGCCCAAATCGCGGACCCGGCTGCTTTCCAGAGCCTGCCCGATGGCTTCCGGCGTGAACTGCGGCCCCCAGTAGGCATGGTCCATGACAAAGGTTCGCGGCTGGCCAAGGATTTGGTGATGGACGTAGTAGGCGGCGCCCACGGCCAAACCGGCGTCACCCGCGGCAGGTTGCACATAGACTTCTGAAAACGGCGTATGGTCAAAGATCTTTCCGTTGGCAACACAGTTAAAGGCCACTCCCCCCGCCAGGCATACTTTGCCCTGATGGGTGATATCGGCAAGGTGGTTCAGCAAGCGGAAATACGCCTCTTCCAGCACCACTTGCATGGAAGCGGCGATATCCTGGTGCTTCTTGCCGACGGGCTCGTCCGCAGCGCGGGTCTTCCCCATCCGCTCTTCCAAGTAGGGGGAAAAGAGCTGCCCCAGGACGGGAGTCTTACCGTTCTCCTGCCAGGTCATCTCGGGCCCGGTCTTATGGTGGCAGAAGTACTCGAGGCCGAGCGAAAAACCCGTGCCGTCGCCAGGAGTCACCACGCGACGGAGTTCCTCCACATGATTGGGTTCGCCGTAAGCGGCCAGTCCCATGACCTTGTATTCATCCCCGAACTTCCAGAATCCCAGGTATTGGCTGAGCGCAGTGTAATAGAGGCCGAGGGAATGAGGAAACGCCACCGATCCGTGGACGTCGAGGTGATTCCCTTCCCCGGTCGCCCACATGGTGCTGGCAAAATCCCCCAGGCCATCGGTGGAAAGCACAGCGGCGCGGTCGAAGGGCGAGACAAAAAATGCACTGGCCAAGTGCGCCACGTGGTGCTCAATACGATGAAACTTGGCCCGAATCGCCTGCGGATCGACGTCGAACGCGGCGGCGAAGTCGGCGTGAATCCCTTTGAATTGCTTCATGGCCCGATAGCGATCAAACGTGAACCGGGGCATCTGAATCGCATAAAAAAGCTTGGTGGCAATTCGCGCCCAGGGGTTGCGCGGAATGGCAACGTGATCGATGTCCTTGAGCGTGAGTCCGGCCTCCGCCAGGCAGTGGCGGACCGCGGCCGCGGGGAATCCCGCCGCGTACTTCACGCGGTTGAAGCGTTCTTCTTCCACCGCCGTCACCAGCCGCCCATCGCACACGATCGCCGCCGAGGCGTTGGCGTGATAAGCATTAATGCCCAGAATATTCATAGGTTTATATTGGCCCAGGGGGTAGCGCAGGGCGGTGGGGCCGCACCCAAAAGGTTATGGGCCGGCGAACTGACCCCTCACCCGGCGGCGCATGGCCGCCACCCTCTCCCCTCGGAGAGGGTTGTTTGATCTCCAACCTTCTCCCAGGGGAGAAGGNNCGAAGCGGATGAGGGGTTTCTTGCACCGAAGTCTCCGGCTGGCGCATCAGAGCACAGCTCTGCGGTTCACGTCTCTAACCTTGCCCACTTTCATTCTATTTATGCCGAAAGCGCAGATTTTCAATCTGCGCCCGCGGGCCCTAATGGGCATCCGCCTTCATGCGGTTCAATTGCGCGCTGGCACGGTCGGCGGCGATGGGTCTTTCACCGTCGTGCTTGCGGCGAGCGCCTCCTCCAGTCCGGCGCGGGCTCGCTCATTCTTCGGGTTCAGTCGCAGGGCTTCCTGATACTCCTCGATGGCGCCCGCCAGATTGCCTTCCTCGCCAAGATCCCCGGCGATTGATTCGTGCGCGCGGTCGTCATTCGGACTCAGGCGGACCACTTTGCGGAACTCGGCGATGGCCCCATCCAGGTCGCCCCTATTCTCAAGCATCTGGCCGAGGGCGTAATGCGCCACGGGGTCTTTCGGGTCATTGCGCACGGCATCCCGGTATCGGGCCAGCGCACCATCTTCGGTCCCTTCTTCTTTCGGGGTCACGCCAGTTGCAGGCTTGATAAAAACGGCGTTTGTGCCCAGGCTGACCGATTCGGCTTCTCCGGCAGCATTGAAGGCCTTACGATTTGCATGTTTCGGCCCAGGCGTCGCCGGCGCGGCCTCAATGGCTTGGCGGTCGACCTCCACGGAGCCCATCCACACGCCATCATCAGTTCCCATCACCACGCGCACGCTTCGGGTGGGGCGCGCAATCGGCATCGTGAGCGGCACACTTACCACCTCTCTCGCTAATAAATTGGGATCCTGGGTGGCCGCCCCCGGAGTCATCACGCCATATTTTGAAGCAACGACCCTTCGCTCTCCATCCAGGGTCACTACCCCCAGAATTACTTTCACCATACTCGTTCCTTTTTCCATCGGCTGCCAATTCAGATGGGGCGATTTCAGTTGCAGGGTGAAATCCGCCGTGTGGGAATCCGGGTGCCAGCCAATGTCCGCCACCTGAACATCCAAACCTCCAAAATGTATGCTGGTCTGGGTGGCCATGCCAATGTTGACGATTGCCTGCTGGCGAAGATACACGTCCACATGTTTGTCAGGTTTGATCAGGGCCTCCTCTCCCTTGTCCGGCGCAAAATAGCCAACCTTGGTCACCACCCGCAGGTTCTGATCGCGCACCGCCACGTGAATCCGCCGGAACTGGCCGTCCGTATTGCTGTTCTTCGGCTGGTAGGTCAGGGTGTAGTAGTTCGAACCCATCTCCTGGGCTTGTTTGATTTCGGCGTCAACAGCTTTGCGGCCGGCGAAGAGTTCGCCTCCCGTCTCGAGTACAAGCCCACCGAAGGTAAATTGAGGGTCGGTCTCACCGGCCTCCGCATCCGAGTAAGCATAAAGATCCGCTGCCGGAGAGTCGTCAGCCGAAGATCCCGGAAGAATCACAAACAGGCTGATGCGCGCATTGACCAGCATGTTGACGGTGTCATGCACATAGTTCGGAAATGCGCGGATCGCCGGGACCCACCCATCAGTCCCGTCCGGTTCAAAGGGGCCGGGACCCAACCAGACCACGTTCTTGCGCCCCGGTATGTCCTTACATTCCAGCGCAATCATCCGCAGCGAGCCTGTCGATGTCGCAATCCGGTCCCAGAAGAAGTATCCATTCCATAACGTAAACTGCATTTCGGGCTCGAGGAGATTCAAGGCATCAAGCAGATGCTCTTTGTTGCGCGTGAAGCCTTGTACGACTTTCGACGATCGGTTGCTGAGCACCATCATTTCGGCCGGGGAGTCCATTTGCGGGGGCAGGGCATCAAGATATTTGCGCATCGAGTAGCGGATGTAGGCGAAATCACTGAAGCCCGAGTTCGCCTCATCAAGCACGAAGATGGTGACCGGGGCCTTTCCTTCCGGATTCCTATCCCCGGCATTGGCGCCCAGCACGTGCACCTCCGGCGCTTCGAAAGAAAAGATGCGCTGCGGTTTCTTGTCCTCGGTGATAGTGAAGTCGTCCCGGGTGAGGCCGGTTACCACGGGGCGCCCCTGCTTATCCAGCACCGTCACGTCAAGGAAGACGAGGGTGGAAGTCGTCTTGAATGTCGGCGTCGCGGAGGGCGGCGGCCCCTGAGCGCACAATCTCTGGACCGGAAGGACTGCCAACAGCACACAGGCACACAGCAGCGTTCGAATCGTCGGCATGATGGCCTCCCACTCGGAACGTCTCTCTATGGCGGCGAGGATAAAGGGAACCAGAAGCGCCTGGCGGTTCATGCGGAAAGTGCTCTGCGGCCCTTTCTCATTGCGCGGCAATGAACAGGTTGAGATTTCGATTTTAGGAGCTCTTGCCGGTGGATTTTGGTCACAGCCAAGAGCCGCCGTAGCGCGCCTGTTTCTTAGGTCCGCGGCTCGTGCTATGGGTAAGGAAAAGCCGCGGAATCATCAAAACAGGTCGCTACCATTCTTCTTTAGTGAGATTCCGCCCATCAGCTCACCAAGTGGCGGCGCGCCCAGCGATTCAAGACGAACAGGCTCCAGACGCGCGACCAGCTCGTTTGCCCCTCCAGGAAATCAGTCCAGACTTTCCCGACGCTGCGGGCATTGAGGCATTTCTGGAGGGGCGGCGCAATGTCCTGGAACTCGGTGGCCATTTCTTCCCGGAGGGCGTTCCGGAACCAGTGTTCCCAGGGTAGAGTAAAGGTCCGCTTGGGCTGGGAGATGACTTCCGCGGGCAACAGGTCAGCCATGGCATCAACCAACAGAGATTTGGCGCGGCCATTGGTATGCTTGATCGATCCTGGCAATCTGGTCACGTATTCCACGAGGGCGTGGTCAAGAAAGGGCACGCGCACCTCGATGGAGTGGGCCATGCTCATGGAATCCGTGTCGCGCAGCAGCGTATCGACCATATAAGATCGGGATTCCAGGCAAGACACCGCGGTGAAATCATCAAGCTGCTTTGATCCCCGCGCCGTTTGCTCGAGCCAATCCCTCCAGGGTTCCGGCGAGTCCAGGCCGTTGCCATTCAGCAACTCCAACACTCGGGCGGGGGTGAAAAGGAGCCGGGTATAGAAATAAGGGTGGGGCAAAAAATTGGGGTCCCGCCATAATGCGGCCATCTTCCGGTGAGCATCTTTTCTGTGGAAACGACCCAAGGCTCTCTCCGCCGCCGAGGCCAGGGTGGAACGAAAGCCCCCGGGCACCGTCTGTGCCAGAGACGCCACCGACTGCGCGTCAGGAGTCGAACGGAAGGTGCTGTATCCGCCGAAAATTTCGTCGCTTCCCAGGCCTGAAAGGGCCACTTTCAGGCCCGCTTGCCGCGCCGCCCAGGAAACAAAATAAGTATTGATGCCGTCCATGCTGGGCTGGTCGAGAGCGCCCACTGCCTCATCCAGCCGCCCCAACATATCGATGCCGGTCAGGATGAGTTCCTGGTGATTCGTACCGAAGTGGCGCGCGGTGCGGCGGGCCATGGCCGCCTCGCTGAACTCCTGCTCCGGGAATACCACGGTTACGGTCTTCAGCGCCGATTTCTTCTGGGCGGCCAGGGCGACGAGGGCGGTGGAATCGATCCCGCTGCTCAGGAAAACTCCCACCGGGACATCCGCAATCAAATGGGACTGAACAGCCTCTTCCAGGAGAGACCGCAGGAAGGTGGTTGCCGAACAGCGCTCGCGCTTTTTGGCGTTGGGGGGAGGGCAGGCCGATGCGGCGAAATCCCAATAAGGCTCGGGATGGACACTCGAGTGACGTCCGGCGGCCGAAAGGGTGATGCGGTGCCCAGGCGGCAAGGAGTAGACGCCCTCCACGAGCGTCATGGGCTCCACCACCGAGCCGAACAGCAGGTAGCTTTGCAAAGCCGTCTGGGAAAGCCGTGGCTCGATCTGACCGGAGGCGAGGAGAGACCGAACCTCGGAGGCAAAAATCAGATTGCCATCGACGAGCGCGTAGTAGAGCGGCTTGATGCCGAGGCGATCCCGCGCCAGCAGAACACGGGGATTGCCCCGCCGGGTGGACTTCGACGTCTCCGCCAGAGCGAAGGCGAACATCCCCTCGAAGTGGTCCACGCAGTCCTCTCCCCATTCTTCATACGCGTAGACAATGACCTCCGTGTCGCTGGCCGTTTGGAAATGATAGCCGCGCGATTCCAGGGTGTTGCGCAGTTCCTGGAAGTTATAAATCTCCCCGTTGAAGACGACGACCACGGTGCGGTCCGCGTTGAATACGGGTTGGTGTCCGCCGCCGAGGTCGATGATGCTGAGCCGCCGCATACCCAGCGTTACCGAGTCGTCGACAAAAATACCCTCGTCGTCCGGGCCGCGATGATACATCTGCCCCAGCATCTGCCGCACGACGTTTTGCGTCGGCTCAGGATCCGTGCTGCCGATTACTCCACAGATTCCACACATGGATGGTTATTCCGATCGATACGGGAGGGCGCGCCCTCATCCGTTATCAATGAGTCTCCCCGCCTTGATGCCTCGCCGATTGCGACCATAGCGGAGAACTAAGAAGGGCTTAAGTTGAGCCGGAGCCGAATGATTGCTTCATGGCCTCTTGATAGGAATCTTGCATTCCTGCCATCAACCTGTCCCACGAAATTTCTTCCGCCACTTGCGAGCACCCTGCCTTGAGGCGGTGATAAAGCTCAGAATTGTTTAGCAATTCCTTCAGAGTCCGGGCGACCGCTCCCGCATCATAAGAAGTGACCAGACCCGCTCGCTGATCGATGAGAGGAGCTATCCCGCACCGGTCCGAAACCACGGCGGGAGTACCACAGGCAATCGCTTCCGCCGCCGCATTGCCAAAGTTCTCGTATCGCGAGGGCAGGGCAAACACCGTCGCGTCCACGTAAGCCTCTTTCTGCATCTCCTCGTACAGGGGCCCGGGAAACAGAACCCGGTGGTCGATTCCGAGCGTCCGGGCTTTATCACGCAGAAAAGCCATGTACCCACTTTCGCCTTCCGGTCCGGCAATGACGAGCATGGTCTTGTCGCCACCAATTTGCGGCAACGCTTCAATGAGAAGATCGGCGCCCTTTCGCGGGATCACCCGCCCGAGGAACAGGATCAGGCGCTGGTCATCAGGAATCCCCACCCTCTTTCGAAAGGCGCCAAAAGGAGGAAGCTTCTTGAAGGCGTCGAGATCGATGCCATTAAACCGCAGCAGAACCTTCTCGGAAGGGACTCCTTCGGCGCGCAAATCTTCCCTTTCCAGTTCCGAGGTTGCGACCCACTTGCGGGCGTGGTGCAAGTAGTTCTTCGCCAGCTTTTTCCAAATCTTCTTGAGCAAAAGCCCCCGGTCAATAGGCCGGGTCATTCCCAGCGGCTCCACAAAATACGGTACCCCGAACCTTCGGCAATAGCTCCCCACCGCGGGGCCCAAGGTGTCGTAAAGGCCGTACATGTGAACAATGTCAAACTCCTTGAGGCGGCGTCGGCAAAACCGCAGTACGCCTGGGTTTAGAGTCAGATTTCGGTAATGGCAGCGGGTTTTGAGATAAATCACCTCAACTCCGTCCAGATCCGTCCTCCAGCCCTCCGCGTCGCCAAAGACCGTAGCCGCTGCAATCTCGCGCGGTCCAAAGCCCAGATCTGCAGTCAGAACCGTCACCTCATTCCCCAACCCCACCAGCCCGCGGGCAATCGAGCGAACCTTGACGGCGGGCCCACCTCGCGCGGTGAAAGGATAATAGGCTTGGGTCACCTTAAGAATTCGCACGGTCCGCCCACGGGGTCGCTTCCGGAGCAAGGCCGCAAGGTGCATCATCTGCTGAAAAGTGATTGCTACCCATAGGGATCGGAAGGGAACCTACAACTATTTCGTCGCTTAGCACGGGTGGACAGAGTCACTGAGGATGCCGCGCAACTTCTCCCGAAAGGAGGCGTACGAGTATTGCTCCCGCACCCAATCGCGACCCGCCTTGCCCATTTCGCGGGCTTTGTCGGGGTTGGTCAAAAGGGCCACCAGCGCCTCGGCAATTGCGGCAGAATCCGCGGGATCCACGAGCAGGCCGTGCTGTCCATGCCGAATGATTTCTGGGGGCGCACCGTAGTTAGGCCCGATCACCGGTTTGCCGAAAGCCATCGCTTCGAGAAAGACAATCCCGAAGCCCTCGCCCTTGGCCTGCTGGCTGGAAAGCTCGGTTCGTGCCGGCAAGGCAAAAACATCGCATCGATTGTAGAGGGCTACTAACTCAGAGTCGCTCACCCGCCCAGTGAAAATGACATGCGGCCGGAGGCCTAAATTATCCGCGAGGGCTTCGATTCGGGATCGGTCATCACCTTCCCCAACAATGACATATACCAGATTGGGGATCTGCAGCAGTACCGCAGGCAGCGCTTGGAGGATGACATCATGCCCTTTATAGCGCTCGGAGGAGAGCATTCGTGCCACGGTCAGAATGACCCGCTGCCCGTCCGTCAGCAACTCGTGCGGACCCGTGCTGGCCGGCTCCACCGTGGTGAGACTCTCATCGAGTGCACACGGCAAGCTTGCCATGCGTTCCACCCTCACCCTCTGGCGCTTGGTAACCTGTTGGCAACTGAATTCACTGATGACGATCACCCGGTCAGCGCGTCGTAGCGCAATTCTTTTTGCGAAAGGAAGAGAAACCCATGCCTCGATGCCGTAAACGACGACCCAGTATGGCCGACGCACCAGGCTCGCCAGCAGCCACCCTACCGGCCCCAAAGCAAGGTGGGCACAGATGATTACATCTGGCCGCCAGCGCATTGCCTCTCCCGCGGCTTGCCAACCAAATCGCAACTTCGAACGGGCTGACAGTCGCGCCTTGCCTTGCCCGCTCGAGTCCTCGGCCAGCGCCACACACCGCACGGATTGATCACCCCTAAGTTCCTTAAGCGCTCGCGCCAGGGTTGCGGTGTAACGCTGGATACCACCGGGCCTCTCTAGCGATGGAGTGAGCAGAAGGACCTTCATGGCTTTACCGGCGCTTTTGCAGTCCTCAGCCCCCGTCGCTGTTCAAGAATCTGCGCGAAGAGGGCATCAAGCTGTGCCGCGTTCCGGTCCCAGGTATACTGAAGGGCTGTTTGCACGGCCTTCTCTCCCAGGGCGCGTCGCAAGGCAGGATTGCCGTGCAGGGAAGAAATCATCCGGGCGAGAGAAGTAACGTCCTTGGGATCCTTCAACACGATTCCATCGACGCCGTCGGTAATTACTTCGCTGACGCCGGCACGGCTGCTAACGATCGCCGGGAGCCCGCAGGCCATAGCCTCCAAGGGGGGCAACCCGAAGGCATCTTCCCAGGAGGGGCTGACGTAAACGTCCGCCGCGGCATAATAGAACTCCACATCGGGCCTTGGGGGAAGGAAGGTCACACGCTGCTCAAGCCCCATGCGTGCGATCGCGTTCCGATAAGGAAGCGGATCGTCCTGCCCCACAACCAGCAATCGCCAGTCGGCAGACCCGCTGGAACCCACCGCCTCCAACAAGGTTTCCAGCCCCTTGTTCTTCCAACCGTTCCCGACAAGGAGCAAGCAGAGCGTGGCCTCGGCAATACCCAAATGGCTGCGGCTTGGTTGGCGCAGCCGGTTGCGATTCTGGGGATTAAACCGCTCCCGGCTTATGCCGTGGTAGATCACCGGGATTTGGCATCGGCCAAAACGGCTTAGATTTTCTGCCGTTCTTTGGGACACGGCCGTCAAACAACATTGCCTGCGGGAATAAATCAGTTTTTCGAGTTCCATGATCAGACCGTAGTAGAGCCGCCGGTGAACCAGCCGCAGCCAGCTCGATGAAGGGTTGTGGCTGAAATCCAGGGTATCCCGCACCTGGCGATAAAGTTCGGAGAACAGGACGTGCACCGAAATGATATCGGCATTGAGGCAATTGATTCCCGGCGTGTAAGTCAGATCGTACCGGCGGCCGCGGAACTGCCTGTCCCACCACCGCCGCCAATGATTGGCGAAAAACCACCAGCAAAAACCAAGGAGATGCGGGCCCGGCAATGCAGAAATCCGGTGCCAGGTTATCCTGCTGAGATCGACGCCGTCGACGCGTGCGCTATAAAGATGAATTTCGTATTTTTTCGCCAGCCGTTCGATCTGTTCTGCCACACATCGTTCTGTACCGTGACGCTTGTCAAGGAACGGCGATATGACCGCAACACGGGGTCTGTTTTCCATCAGCGGTGACTTGCCTGGATTTGCGGCTGAAGAGAATTTTGTTCATTCAACCTGGGCAGGCTGAGCAGAATGCCGGTAAGAAGCCAAAAATAAGCGTTATAGACATAATTCTGATAGGGCGCAAGACCTGCAAAGGTGTAGGGAAAGAGAAGCAGGAATTCAAACCACCAAATGCAAATCGCCAGGGGAAACATCGGGGTCCCTTTGACTCGCAGCACGCTTTTCCAGGTAGCATAGACAAGGCTGGCGGTCCAAAACAACCAGAGTATCGGTCCCAGGATTCCGAGTTCGAAAATCAAAGTCGCGAATCCCTCCTCGAGGCCCATTCGATGTATGGAAGCATCAGCGCCAGGCCCCACTATTTTCGCAACATACTGCACTCCCAGTGAGGATGTCCCGATCCCGTGCCCAATTGGCCACTCCGGGTCCGTAAATGCCAACATAAGGTTACGCACGGGATAATCCCACGCACGGTACGAAGCCTCATAATATTTACTTCTCGGGTCCAAGGTCTCCGAATAAAAGGTCCAGCGCGCTCCCAAGGCTTCGGGGAAAATCACCAGCATCAGGAACAAGCCCAAGACAACGGCCACATAGCTCCTACGGATGGCTTTGAAGAGCCGGTAGGCCTCGAGCCCCCGTGGTGGCGCGCCCCAAAGCAGGGCGGCGGAAAGCACCAGGGCGCTGATGACAATGTATGATGCGCACCCTCGCGACCCGCTCATCATGCCGGCGACGCTCACCAACAACAAGGCAGGAAAGACGACTTTTCGACCTTGGCGTGTTTTGAGGAGCAAGTACCCGGCCGACCCAAGTCCGAGAATGAAAGCGAGTATGAGATACCAGGCAAACCGGCCGTCACTCACAAAGACCGAAGGGGGCCGGGATACAGCTATGCCCCCCTGTGTGTAACGGGTCAGGTGCCCCAGATAGTCAATGTCCTCCCCACCCCGGGGATTGAGGAAATCAAGCCCCAACATCGATTGCGCGATGCCGAGCAAGGCGATAACCGCGGCGATCCCCATATTGAATACCAGGAAGCGGCGCAAGTCTTCTTCATCGCGGAGAAACGCGTAACCCACAAACATCAATGGAATGTAGTAAAAATAGATTTTCAGGCCCATCAACCCATAGAGGATATGGGGGGAATCAGTATTAAAGACCTGGACAAGACCCAGACCTAAAAACAGCCCGAGCGGGTATAGAAATGGGGCACGGAACTCGACGCGCTTTTCGCGCGGCCCGGCCCGGAGGAACGACAGGTAAGTTATTCCCGCCAGGGCGTCTTTGGCAAAGTAGATGGCCATGTTGTTGCCCAGATATTTGCGCACCATGTCCTCAAACAACAGCCACCCGAGGAAAGCGTAAAGCCCGTGGCGCCAGTTGCCGAGTACCACACCCGCAAGGCCAAACACCAGGAACCCCAAAAGTGTCAGGACAATGTACTGAAAAGCTGCACTGAGGATCCAACCGCGCACAATCCAGAGCAGGACCGCCAGTCCCAGGAGGATAAGAAGCTGTTTCCTTGTAGCTTCGTTAATTCGCATTCAGGTTCGCACTGGCCATTTCGATTCCCCGGGCTGAAGAACAAAGACGTGGTTATCGCCTTTCAGGCATTCACCGGCCAGCAACCAAGCCAGCAGCCGGATTCCCCACGCATAGCGCGCACGGGTTACCTTGTAACCGTTGGGGGGATAAACAAGGTGGTCCACAAGACGTAATCCGACCCGGGGTAGATACTGACGCTGGAGAAGATCCCAAAAGATTGGTGAAATATGAGTCGGATCTGCCTTCTCGTCCATCATCCGCAACTTACCCGTCAAGAAGAACTTCAGCCGGGCAGGGGCATTGTCCACATTGGGAGTGGTGAGCACTGCCACCCCCTCCGGTTTGAGCAATCGGGTCACGTTGCGGAGAAAACCTATGGGACTTTCCACGTGCTCGATCACCTCGACTGCGGTGATCAGCCCAAATCTCTTCTCTCCCAGGCGAGCGGAAAAGTTCGCCTCGTTCAAATCGACCTTGACGAAGGGTACATCAGCTTTGTATGCCTGAGGATCAATGTCGGCAGACCGCACATCCCAACCCGCGTCACGAAGTCGTACCGCCAAGGCGCCGCTCCCGGCTCCCAAGTCGACTGCCGGACCCGAGTCTGGGGAAAATCGATGTAACACTTCGCGCAGAATGAAATCATGTACGCCGCCAATGGTCCTTTCCGTCAGCAAAGGCGTACCCGCAGAAAGGTTTTCCGCGCCTCGATCGTTTTTCATCAGGTTTGCAAGCTCGCTCGCTGGAAGTCCCCAGAGATTTCGCGATAGAGGTCGACGTGCTCCTGCACCATGCGCTCCTGCAAGAAGAGTTCCCGTGCCCGCTCCCGGGCCTTTTCTCCCAGGGCTCTTGCCAAACCGGGATCATCGAGCAGACGTTGGAGGCAGGAGGCGAGGCCGGCAACGTCGCCAGACGCAAACTTCAGGCCTGCCTCGCCCACGACCTCCCCCAATCCTCCGATATCGGCGGTGATGACCGCACCGCCGCGCATCATTTGCTCGATGGCCGAAAGCCCCGCGGTCTCCTCCCACACGGAAGGCATGACCAACGCTTCCACAGACATGAGTTCGTCAAGAAGGCGTTCTCCGGTAAGGGAGCCGAGGAAACTCACCCGGCCTTTAAGACCTGGCGAATCCACCATCTTCTCCAGTCTGGCGCGTTCCGGTCCGTCGCCGATAATCTTCACGCCAAAGGAATATCCCGCGCCGGTTAGTTTCTCGGCGGCTTGAAGCAGGATGGGTATCCCTTTCTCGCCTACCAACCTGCCGACGCAGGCAAATACGGGGGGATTCACCCGGCCGCGTTCGCTGCCCGCCGCGACGGCGAGCTCAGGCCCTTCGTAGGGATCAGGGATGCCATAGTAAATTACCTTGGAACGAGGAAGACGAATGCGGCTCTCCACGTGTCGAGTGATGGGGGCATTCGTTGTGGCAAGCCTGGAAGCCCAGTGGCGGGGGAAGGTCATCACTAACTGGACCAAGCTCTTGAGGAAGCCGGATTTTGTGGCATTGCAGCGAAAACACTGTAGGTAATGGCGGGACAGGAAGTGATCTGGGCACACCGTCTTGGCCGGCTCATACAGTAGCAACCCATTCGGGCATATTGCCTGATATCCGTGATGTTCTATGACCACAGGCTTGCGGAGAAACACTGCCAACCACAGGGGCAGCAAGCATGGACCCGCCAAGTGGATCACATCGGCGCGCCATATAAGCCGGAGCAGCGCGAGGGGGCCGGGACGGCGGATGACCCGGAAAGATAACGAGGAATCGTCCATCCTGCCCGCTGGCGTACGGGTTGCGATCGAAACCTCCAGCTCACTCGCCCCGCCTTGATCAGAACACCCGGCAAGCCCTTGCGCGAGGAGCATGACGTACGTCTCCACGCCGCCAATATGAGGTGCAAAGGAGTGGGCGTAGATTAGGACTCGCGGAGGACGTCGTTTCACGCTTCCTGCTCTTTCACATGCACTCGCCGGACGCCAACAACCTGCTTCATAACATCTACAAACCCATCGATGTAAACAGGAATAGACCAAGCCTTCATCCGCTCCAGTGCTGCCGCCGACATTCTTTTCAATTGGTCTGAATCTTTGAGAACCCCGCTAAGAATCGAGGCGAGGGCATTGACATCACCGCAAGGATAAATGAAACCAGTATGGCCATGCTCCACTAACTCGAACCGGCCGGGGATGGCATCGCTAAGAACGACTGGGCATCCGCACGACATGGCCTCACCGACAACGAGCGGACAGCCATCCCACTCGGAAGAAAGCACCAAAAGTTCAGCAGCCCGGAAGAGTCCGGGTAATTGAGTTTGGTTGACAAAACCACAGAAAATGACGCGTCTAGAGATACCCAATGCCTCCGCTTCGGCTGCGAGTTGATCTCGCATCGGTCCATCCCCGGCAAAAATCAGGTGGCAGTCGGCGGTATCGATCTTGGCGAAGGCGCGAAGTACATCCTGGGGGCGCTTGCGTGGCTGGAGCTTGGCACAGAAGAGGAAAAAGGGTGAGTTCTCAGGAATTCCCCATCGCTTGCGCACCGCTCGCCCGTCGCATAGGTTCGCCTCACGGGCCCACCACTCGATGTCGAAACCACCGGGAGTTAATGCGATGCGCCCTCTGGGAACCCCTAACGATTGCACGAACCGGCGCGTGGCCTCAGAGGCGGCGATGACAACATCATAGAGGCGATAAACCAGGGGCAGACACAAACGCTTGAGCAATGACTTCCATCCCCGGGGATTTGCACCCCCCAGATTGTATGCATCCGTACTCGTAATCAACGGAGTGCCGCTGAACTTAGCGGCGGCAGCAAGAATCCAGAAGCTTAGGTAAGCGTAACCAGTATAGGTGAGCACGGCGTCAAACCGGTGTGTCCGCACCAATTTCCACAAACCTGGATTCACCAGACCCCAAAAACGGCCCAGCCCTGGCCAAGGCGATTTGTTCGGAACCTGTACCCAGGGGTAGCCATCCAGGAGAGGAACATCCCATACCACCTCAACGCCAAATTCCGGATCAACACCAGGCTCAACCCCTTGGAGGCTGCAATACGCCACCTGTATGTCGAGCCTTGCATCCTGCGCCATCCGGCGGAAAGCGGGCGACGCATACTGAACCGGATGGGAAGCTACAACGAGAACACGAAAGCGCTCTTCAGGCATGATCAAGGAGCTCCACAAAGCGAGTGGCAATCGCCCTCCAGGAAAAGTACATTTCATGGGCGCGCCGGCATTGCTGGTGCAGTTCGAGCCAAAGACGGCGATTGGTTAAGACCGTCAGCAATGCCTTCGCCAAGGCTTCCCGATCACCCCATCGAACCCCCACCACTCCCGCTTCCCTCAAAGGGGCGGGCACGCAACCATCGGCATAGGCCACCAGGGGCAGCGAGCAGGCAATACTGGCAATAGCACTGCTCCTTTGGGTCGAGATTCGCCCGCGTACAAAGAGCGAGACATCACAACCCGCCAGCACCCTCGCAACCTCATCGGCAGGCAGAACCCCGAGCGCGTGGTATTCGACGGCACTTCCGGCCAATGCCTCCCGGAAAGCAGGCTCCGACTCGCCTGACCCGCGGCCGAGCGTTACCAAACGGAGGGGGTGAACGTGCTGGGAGACCGCCCTTGCCGCCTGAGTAATGGCCGAAACTTCCTGGCTGATATCCCCGCGGTCGGTAACTGTGAAAACCGCAATGGTCTTGGGGTCGTTTCCATTGTGAGCGGACCGCTCCCCAGCAACGACCGCTGGAATGTTGGGGCCGACAGGAATGAATTTGGCTTTCGCGGCAGGCCGTGGGAGCCAGTTAACTTGCTCCTTCGGCACAGGCAGCACGCACGCACGCGTCCACCCATAAGCTCTGCGGAGCACCCAAAGCTGGCAGGCGCGGCGGATTCGATCCACCCATCGCGTTCCAGCGTAAGGCGCAAAATCATGAAAGACCGTAATCAGGCGAACACGTCGCGCCATAAGGGTAAGAAGGACTCCCAAGAACGTCAGGGGGAAGCCGCGACGTGACCACATCAGCGCCGTGTATTGGACCAGAACCCACTTCCCTTTCCACTTCCGGCTCTCCTGCCACAGGCGCATCCAGGCTCGAATCCACCCAAGTTCCTCCCACGCCACTCGCTCGATCTCAACACGGTAACCTCTGGCTCCCATCGCCGGGCTGAGGAAGCGACAGTAATCTTCCACGCCATCAGTTGGAGAATCTCTCCTGCCCAAAAGCGCGATGAGGGTGGACGATTCCGCCAGGTTAGCGCTCATTACTTTTCCACCAGGAAGCTGCCGATAATCAGGGCATCCATTCCCGAACTGAAAAACGTGCGGATGGCATCGGTGGGAGTGGACACGATCGGTTCACCACGCAGGTTGAAGGAAGTATTCATGATAACCGGCACGCCCGTACGCTGACCAAACGCTTTAATAAGTTGGTAGTAGAGGGGATTCACATCCTTCTCCACCGTCTGCGGGCGCGCGGTGCCGTCGACGTGCGTTACGGCGGGGATTACACTCCGCTTTTCCGGTTTAACCGCACTCGCCAGGATCATGAAAGGCGAGTCCGTGGCGGATTCCATGAACTCGCCCGCGGCTTCAGCCAGCATCGACGGCGCAAAGGGCCGCCACCACTCGCGGAATTTCACCGCGTTATTAACCTTGCCGTTCATTTCCGCATCGCGCGGGTCGGCGAGAATCGACCGGCTGCCCAATGCCCGGGGCCCAAACTCCATGCGCCCCTGGAACCAACCGACGATCTTCCCCGCAGCCAACAAATCAGCGGTGGAACTTGCCACGTTGCCGAGCTGCGTGAAGCGGAGTTTGTAGGTGCGCAGGACCTTTTCGATCTCCGCATCTTCGTAAGCAGCTCCCAGATAAACCTGCCGCATCCGGGTAACGGGCAATCGCTCCCCCACCTCGAGATAAGGTGCCAGGACCGCTCCCAACGCCACCCCATCGTCTGAGGCGGCAGGTTGAACGAAGAGGTTATCCACCAAACCTGAACTGAGTATCAATCCATTCGCCTTGGAGTTCAGCGCCACGCCACCCGCCAGGCACAATTTGCGGCAACCTGTCTTCTTCAGCGCCATCTCCACGATGCCCTTCATCGCCCGTTCGCAGACGCTCTGAACCGCGAAGGCAACGTCCTTGTACCGGCTTTCGATTTCGCTCTCCGGCACGCGCTTGGGCCCCAGGCGCTGCGCAATCCGCCCACCCAGGTTGGAACCGCGGCCGATCAGTCCGGGGCCATCCACCTGGTAGAAGCCGTGGTCGAGGGTGACGAAGTCATGGAGATTGACTCCCGGCTGGCCATAAGGAGCCAAACCCATCACTTTCCACTCGTCACTGTAGGGTTGGAATCCCAGGTACTCGGTAAAGGCAGCGTAAAAGAGGCCAAGAGAATTGGGCCAGGGGATGGTGAGGAGGTGCTCAAGCTTGCCGTTGCGCCCATGCCAAATTGAAGTGGCTTCCCAGGCGCCCCGGCCGTCCACCACCACCACGGCGGCTTCATCAAAACCAGAGTTGGCATAGGTGCTGATCGCGTGCGCCAGGTGATGATCCACAAAAATCATGCGCGCTTTTGTCTGGCCAAAGTGCTGGACAAAACGTCGCTGGCCCCCGCCTTGATGCTGCATACTGACAAACTGGCGGGTGGAATTCAGCACGTTCAAATAGCTGATGGGAAAGCGCCCGCGCACAAAATCCGCCAGATCGTGCAAATAAGTCGCTCGGGGCGGTGACCACCCGAAAGCGATGTAATCAAGCTGATCCGGCCGTACCCGGGCAAAGTCGAGGCAGGCTTTGATCGCCAAAGCGGGGAAGCGGGCATCGTGCTTGACCCGGCTCAGCCGCTCTTCCGCCACAGCAAATAACAACTCACCGTCGCGGGCGATGCATGCCGAGGAGTCGTGCATTTGCGAGTAGTTGAGACCTAGGTTGAGCATTGAATATGATGCTCCGTTCCGTGAACCCCCAAAGATGCCAGGGAGGAGTGTCGAAGGGATGCCAGGGCTCGCCGAGCAGCCGATGCTTTAAGTTCACCAACCTCTGCGGCACTTCACCTATCGGCCTCTCCACTACTGAGCGCTGCATAATACAGTGACGGATAAACCCCCTCACCCGACTCGCCCCGGCTGATGAGAACGCCGGTTGCGAGCCACCCTCTCCCCCAAGGGGGCGAGGGCATAAACTCCATTTGACTCTCCCCTCGCCCCTTTGGGGGAGAGGGGCGGGGGTGAGGGGGTGTTTGTCACTCAATTTCGCAGCGCTCAGTAAGAACAGGCTCCGCCGGGGTGGGCTCTCCCAAAACTCTCCGCAGGCGGCGCAAGCCCTTGCTCGTGTACCAGTTCCTGGCCCGGTAGAATTGTCGCGGCGGCATCAACAGCGTGCTGAGAAGCACCAGCGACTTGAAGGCGCGGTAAGCGAGGGAAGTCTTGCTGTAGGCGGTGCGATAAGCTTCGCGCTCCACGCGGAAAGTGTCCCACGGTTTTCCACCATCCAAGCTCAGCTTCATGCGCTCGACGTCAACCCATATTGGTTCCAGCACCGTCGTGATGATTTCCGGGGACACTCCCTGCTGAGATAAGGCTGCGGGCAGGGTGCGCAGCAACGCGCTCAGGGCGTCGTGCTTCCTGCGCAGCTTTACCGGATCGCCGGGCTGAAGCATGAACAGGTTGCCCCCGTGGAAGCGATAGTGGAACAGTGGCTGCTTGAGGATGATGGCGGGAGCTATTGCCGGGGCCAGGGTAAAAATATACTCGTCCGCTTCAATCACCAGCTCCTCGGGAATCGGCAGGATCCGGTCAAGCACCGTCCTGCGGATGGTGATCTTGCTGGTTCCCAGAAAAGCTCGCAATTGAGAAAAGAGGCGGGCCTCGCCGACGCTGCGCAATTGAATCTCATAATCCCTCTCCGGCACCACCACGAGATGCGGCTGGGAGCCGGAATAAAATTCGTACCACCCATGACCCACAGCGCCCACTTCCGGATGCTTCGCCAATTGCGCGAGGGCAATACTCAACTTTCCTTTTTCCCACCAATCGTCGCCGTCCAGGAAAGCCACGATGTCAGCATGCGTTTCCGGGATTCCAGCATTAAATGCTGAAGCCTGCCCGCCGTTGGTCTTTTGCAGATAGCGGACGCGCGGGGCGAACTTGCGAACGATGGCCGCCGTGCCGTCCGTGGACCCGTCGTCCACCACGATCACTTCCATTTCCCCGGGCGGTACGTCCTGCCCGAGCACGCTCACGATCGCCTGCTCGATGAAGCGTTCGTGGTTATACGTGTCGATTAATACGCTGACCAAAGGCTTGGACATTATCTCGTTTGCGGGGGATCAATGGCTCGGCCTATCGCCTGGTTTTGTGAGGGCAGCCGTGTGGCCCCAAACTTGGTTTGCCAGTAGAGCTTCAAGTCGCGATAGGGCATGTAGAGCAGGCACAGGAAATCGAGCCCCAGAAGTTCGTAATTGCCAGAGCGCCAATCTGCGGCGACGTGGCCCCAAAACATGGTTCGGAAATGGGCGCGATAGAAGGTGGCCAGAATCGAGCGCAGGCGAATACGCGTGAAATAGGCCTGGACTC
>PLWR01000641.1 GCA_003165615.1 Acidobacteriota bacterium
GTCAAGTTTATAATTTTTCTGATATTATAAATAATTATTATGGGAGGCGTCCTGTGGAAATCACCCAGCTTGAGGCCTTTGTGGCCGTGGTGGAGGAAAAGAGCTTTTCGCGCGCCGCCGTGCGTATGCTGCGCACCCAGCCGGCCATCAGCCAGGCCATTCATCGGCTGGAGCAGTGGGCGGGTGAGCCGCTCCTTGACCGCTCGAGCAAGAGCGGAGTGCTTACCGCTTCCGGCCGCCTCTTTTACGACTACGCGAAGAAGGTTTTGAATCTTCGGGAAGAAGCGCGCTCGGCCCTGGCGGAACTGCGCGCTCTGGAAAGCGGCAAGGTCACCATCGGCGCGAACGAGAGCACGGCGCTCTACTTGCTTCCCGTGCTCAAGCGATTTCGCGAGCGTCATCCGCGCGTGCAGGTAGCCGTGAAGCGCAGCCTTTCGCGTGAGATTCCCAGCGCCCTGCTGCGGTATGAAATGGATTTGGGCGTCCTCTCTTTCAACCCGCAGAACCCCGATCTGGAATCGGCGGTAGTCAGCGTGGACGAACTCTGCCTGATCGTGCCGCCGGGGCACGGCCTGGCCGCCTCCACCGGGGTCAGCATTCGCGAGCTCGGGCAGGAGCAGTTCATCGCGCATAACATTTCCTCGCCTTACCGGCAGCGCGTTATTGAAGCCTTTGCCCGCCACCACACGCCACTCCACATCGCCGCGGAGCTTCCCACCATTGAGACCATTAAGAAATTTGTGGGTATGGGGATGGGCCTCGCTTTCGTTCCGCGCATGTGCGTTCAGGAGGAGCTGGCGCGGCAGGAATTCGTCGCCGTGCCTTTGACCGATCTGCGCATCCAGCGCAAACTCCGGTTGACCTACCGCCGTCACGCCTCCCTGTCCGCCGCCGCTCAAGGCTTTCTCGAAGTAGCCCGCGCCTTGGCCGAGAATCAGCCGCTGGACAGTGGTCATGAAGGTTGAATACTTGGGGTGTGGTTGCGATACATCAAGCCTCCGACCCACGGCTGTCCAAATTAGCCAAGACTATGCCTATTAGGACGATTGCGGAGAGATATTAGCCTGTTCCCCGAAGGGGAAAAACGTGAGTAGCCGTAGGTGAAACCTCATAAGCGCTAAGATAACACATGATACTGCGCAAGCTGGGGAACCCGTTGGCGGTCCCGCTCGGCGAGGGCGGCAGCGATTTCGTTCCAGTGTTGCAGGGCATATTCCAGTTTCACTTCCGGAGCGATGGCCTGTTGCGCCTGATGCAGGGCGAATTGGAACTCACGCCACCGACTGCCCTGGGCGGTCGGATTCCAGTTCGTAGCCCCAGGGGGAAAAGGACCCACCGAGGCGCACCAGCTTTTGCGTCAGCAAGGCGACCAGCAGTTTTCCATACAACCATGCGCGCGAACTCCGCTCGTCGTGCTTGGGCAAGTGGCCGACCGCCAGCAGCGGCTTGAGCCGCTTGAACACCAGCTCAATCTGCCAGCGGAAGCGGTAGTACTCCAATACTTCGGCGGCGCCCAACTCGACCGCCCGCAGGGTGGTAAACACCATCACGTAATGCGCGTACTCGCGCGTTTCCGGCCGGACGCGAATCTGGTTCTTATGCTCGCGCCGGTCCAGTTGGCGCTCCGCCGCAGCGATGGCATGCTGGCTTTTGCGGAGCGCACACAGGCGCCCCTCGACGCGCTCCGGCCCGGCGTGCATCGCCACTTCCCATTGGCCCACTTGTCCCGCCCGCGGCAGCTTGCGCAGTTGCGGCAACAGCGGGAACGGCTGGTCATCGGCCGCGAACAACGGCACCGAACTGTTCAGCCGGACAATGATGTCGCCCCCTTGGCCGCGCACCCTCGCCACCCCGGCGGGATGGCAATAGCCGCGATCAGCGAGTATCAGATCTCCCGCGGCGACGGGAAAACGCTCCAGATTCTCCGCCGTCTGCGCCCCTTTCCGTGGCGTGATCACCAACTGGTCGCAGGTCAACTCCGGCAGGCGCAGGCTGTAATGAATCCGCCAATGCGAGCCCGTGGGACCCGGTTCCTTGATCACCGTCCCATCCAGCGCCCGCAAGCGTCGCCGCGACGGTGTACCGCTCCAGCGCACGCCACTTTCCACCAGCAACGCCTGGCAGAGGGGCTGCCACCAACTCTCGGCCTGGCGCAAGCGGTTCAACAGGGTAACGTCGGATACCTCCGCCAGGCCCGCGGCTCGGGCCCGCACCACGGTCTCCCGTAACGAATAGCCGCACCCGACGTGCATCAGCAACACCCGCAAGAGCGCATCCACCGAGGGAAATTCCCGCAAACGCTCCACCGCCCCGCTCAGGCGCGCTGCCCCTTGCCAACTCGGCGGCAACAGCCCCACTAAGATTTTCCAGTCTTCGTCCAGTGCATTCATGCCCAGCAAGGTACGGGAAAAAACCACCCACGTCAAGCTTTATCTTAGCGCTTATGAGGTGAAACCTATGGATCGGGAAGGCCATGAAAGAATTCTTCCGACCCCGACGGGGTCGAATATTCGACCCTTTCAGGGTCGGGAACCTCATTTGCGGCTTTCCATTTCCGTAGGTTTCACCTACGGCTAATGACATTCGCCCCCTTCGGGGACGCCGGAACTTCACTGTTCCGCACTCCCCCTGCGCAATTCGGGGGGGGCGAGGAAATTAATCTGGACAGCCTTGCCCTGAAGGCCGCCTCTACAAAAGCCAGGGCGGCGCACGGGGCTTTGGCTTTTGCGTATTACGCTTTGACTTTTGATTTTCTGTTGCGGCTTGCCCACTCCGCGCTCTTGCGTCTCTGAGGTTTTTTCTTGTTTCCGCGCTTATGCGCTCGGAGTGGTGGCCCGTCGCCCGCCTTCATGATGCTTCGCCCACTTCACTAGTGCGGTCATCAGGTTCTGAATGTGCGATTTCGTTTCCTCATCCTTCAGGTTGCCTTTTTCATCGAAACGCTGGGCGGCGTTCGAAATCATGACCTCCGGCCGGTTGAGCGGATACATATTCAGAAACACAAACACCTGCCGCAAGTGGTATTGCGCGCGCGATGTCCCCTGCGCCCCGATGGAAGCACCCATGATGGCCACCGGTTTCCCCTCCCAAGCGTTATCACCGTAAGGCCGGGAAGCCCAGTCGATGGCGTNNCCGGGGTAACGATAAGGATGGCATCCGCGGCGCGAATGCGCTGCTTAAACTGCCCAACCCGCTCCGGCGGGGGCGCTTCCTCATCTTGATTGAAGGGTGGAATCCTCTCGAGGTCAAAAATCTCAAGGCTCACCCCATCTGGGAGCAGTTGTTGCGCCGCCCGCAACACAGCACGATTCAGTGATGTCTTGCGAAGACTGCCAGCGATTCCCAGAATGGTCAATGGCG
>PLWR01000479.1 GCA_003165615.1 Acidobacteriota bacterium
TGTGCGGCATTCCGGCCATTTGTATCTCAATGGGTATCGTGACCTGCTGCTCCACCTCCTCCGCGGAACGCCCCGGCCACTGGGTAATGACCGTTACATAGTTGTCGGCAATGTCGGGGTACGCCTCCACCGGCAGGTTGTGAAATGATATGGCCCCCCAGCCGACCAACAAGGCGCCCACGGCCAACACGACAAACTTGTTGTTCAATGCAAAATCGACGAGAGCACGAATCATAATTGGTCCTTAGTCCTTAGTCCTTTGTCATTGGTCCTTGGTCCGCTCTCCTTCGTCCTTGCTCCGTCCGTTCTGGCAACGTGGGAACTTCTCGTCGCGCTGGTCGTTTGGGGAAGGCAAGGTTGCCTTCCCGCATCCACCCACGACATGCAACAAACTACGGGCAAGGGACAAAGGACAAATGACTAAGGACCAAGGACTAAGGACGATTCTTACTGCCCAAGCACATGGTCCAGGACTAGAGAATTCGTGACTACTTGTTGCCCTGGCTGGAGCCCGGACTTGATCTCCTGCAAACTCGTGTCATTCGGCAAAACATCCCCACTCACGACTTCCAGGCGGCGAAACTTGTTGCCGGGCGCGGGAACGTAGACAAAATCCCGGTCGTGCATGTGCAGGATGGCGGAAGCCGGCACAATAGTGTGCATTTCCGTGGTTTGACCGTAAAATGTGGCGGTGGCAAACATCCCGATCCGCATCGTCCCCGGGTTGCGAACTTCCAAACGGACCTTGGCGGTGCGAATGTTGGGATCCATGTTCGCGCCGATGTTGCTGACCGTCCCCTTCAAAACCATGCCTGGATAAGCGTTCAAACGGATATCGGCGGGGTCACCCAGGCGGACGGTGGGCAAATCATTCTCGTACACGTCGCACACCACCCACACATAGGTGAGGTCCGAGATGGTGAACGGGTTCGTTCCCAATGCTTGCACCCCTGCCGCATTGGTAACTTCCTGGTCGGTGATCACACCGGAGATGGGCGCAAGGATGTCCACAACGCCGTTGGGCTTGTCGGGATCATTGCCCAGGAGCCGAAGATGCTCGGTCGCGGTCTCCAGCGTGACCTTGGCGTCATCTTCGGCGTCTTGCGCGACCTCGAGGTCTTGCTCCGCCATGGCGCCGTGTTCATACAGGTCCTTGATTCGATTTAACTGCTTGCGCGCCAGAAGCTCGTCGGAGATAGCCTTGCGATAGGCGTCGAAACCTCCCGAAACATCATCGCTGCGCACGCGGAGCAGCAACTGGCCCTTTTGCACCGTATCGCCGAGGCGCGCGTAAATCCCCACCACGCGGCCGGAAGCCAGCGAGATCACCGGGACGTTGCGGGAAATGTCGGGGTTAACCGCGCCCGTGACCACCAATTCTGAGGTGGCTTTGCGCGCCACGGCGGCCACCGTCGGGTATTGGTCAGGACGATCGACGGTAAAGAGGCTGGCATCCGCGAAGGGAACAACCTGCGCGGGAGGCGGCGCTTCCGCCGCTTGATCGCCGTGCGCCTGCGTGCAACCACTTAGCGGCAGCAGAGGGAGGAGCGAAATGCACAGTAGGCTGATTTCCAGCTTTTTGCTCTTCATAGGCAATTCCCATCCCCTTCAGCGGATCTCCGAATGGGTACACCTCACCCGGACCCGCGTGTTTGCGGTGCCTGTAAGCCGAGGCCGACCGCGTGCGGCAAGACCTCTGCGCTTTACAAAGAAGGAATCAGGCTAAAATGTCGTGAAGGACACAGAAGGCGGACCTCGCGTTTGCTGTGGATCTGAGGTCAGACGCGATGGCACTTCGAAATCCGCCGGCTCGACCAGCGTCTGAAGCGTCCAGCGCTCGCCGGGACAGCGTTGAGTGGAAGAGTGAACGTAGGATTGGTGCCATACCAGGAGGGCGCCAAGGATGATATCCGTTGGGTTAAAAGCAGCCATGAGCGGGGTATCCGACCAGATCGAGGAGGCATAGGCACTCGCATCCACTTTGACAAACCCGCCATGGTGGTTGTTGATCCAAACGCCGATAGGAGTAAATGATTTTGCGCTCTTGATAATCAGATCAAGGTCATTCCCAATCCCATCGACATCACGAGCCGTAACAAGCACCCCGCCTTCGCCAGCAGCCAGGTCGAGCGAACTTTCGGCGCCCCGCGTGGCGGAATCGAGCACAATTTGGAACTGAAAACCCTGGGGGCCGCGGCCTTTGCGTTCAATAATCACGAGGTCATAGAGGTGGTTTCCGTCAAACTCAGAATCAGTGGAGCCATGCACAGGGAAGGTACGCGAGCTCAATGACGCCGCCGCCGGAGGTTCAATTGCCAGGCAACTCCCGGCCAACATCCACAGTGCACCGAGTGCCAAAGCACCGCGGCCTGCCTTTGCCGATCCCCACGCTGCCCAAGTCCAATGGAACCAAACCTGGCAGAGTGAGCGAATTTTGCGAGACCCCGTGATTTTCATTTTTGTGAAAGGTACACTGCCCAAGAGACGCTTGGAGTCGGTTGCTACATCCCTGCTACTTCCCGACGAATGGCGTTAGCCCAGTGAAGCTTGATCCTTCGTGTCCTGCTATCTGTTGAAGCAATTTGGTGACGGCGAGCAATCGTGCTTTCAAGATTAACAATAAAACGCCCAGTATGAAGAAGGCATAAATGCATCATAAGGATTTTGAGAAGAACTGATTTGTTTTCGTAATCGTTAGTAGAGAACCTATCGAATTCAGCCTTGATGAAGCGAGCCCGCACAGCGGGCGAAAGATCATCACTGCTGTCCAAATTAGCGAGCNNCGCACGTTTTCTCTTCCTCCGCGCCCCCATGGAGCACTCATGACGGGTGCGGCATCCCCTTGGCAAGGTCGGTGCGGCCGAGGCCTTTCGCCCCGCTGGGGCTTGTCCATTTCGCTCGCGTTTAACCCATGGCTTACGCCATGGGCTACGTTCTTCCGCCGCTGACGGGGCTGCGGAACGGTCATCCGCAAAGGAAGATTTCATCGGCAAACTTCTAACTCGGAACGCCAGCTCTCGCCTTCCTTTGTTGGGAAGGGAAGCCAGAAGGTATCTCCGGCTCCCCTTCGTTGGTAGACAAACGCTTAGAATTTCACCATAACGCCCGCGCTGAGGGCGTCTTGGGTTTTGCGAAGATCCGGGAACCAGACGCTGCCGATCCCGCCGCCGCAAGCCGCCTCCGCGTCGGGTAAATCGGGAGCCCCGGACGATGCGCCGCTGCTGCAAACGTAGTCTTGGGGGGACGCAGTATTTCCTGCCGGAGGAGTAATCCCGTGCCGGCCTGTCCAATACGGGATGTTCGAGGCTCGATGCCCGGCTTCTACCCACCATGTGATGTATTCTTTGGGCATCCACTGGAAAGTGAGCGTGGTATCCCACATTTTGGCCACTTGACCGGGATTCTCCGTGAAATAAGGAGAGCCGGAGACGGCATCGGCGCCATTGATCGGTGGCAGCAGAGTAAGATAGCGGCCGGGATTATTCATCTGACCGCCACCATACGTGAGGCCATACTTGTCGTGTCCCCACCAGATTCGGTTGTAAGCCATCCAACCCGCAAACGAATCCTTGGTGGCTCCGCCCGTGCACCTGAAACCGGGCCCGTACTGACAGCCCAAATCTCCTGTCAGGGAGAAAGCCATCTTGTCGATTCCCGTGCTCTTGGGATGGTCAAAGTATTTAACTTCGATGCTATCATCGGTGTGGATACGCTGGACATAGGGCAACCCCAGGTTATCTTGTCCGTACCCATATTGATTCATCACGAGCTTGAACCAGTCCTTGGGCATCCACAGAAGCTGGCCTCCCAGACCCAGGTGACCGTTGTACCGGTTATACGACTGCCAACCGTTAATGATCCAGGGCTCGATCTTGAGCTTGTTCGTGGGGAACCACTGAATTCGCAGTCCATTGAAGAACCACGGCGTATTGGAAGACACAAAGGACGGTTGATAGGTCCAGTTATCGAAGTTGTAGTAGCTGAACAGGCCGATGTACGACACGAAGATTCCGGCATCGACGTTCAGCCCGTGGCTCACGTTGAAGTGATACCCACCCCAGGCCTCCGAAACATATTTATACGCCCCGCGGACATCCCATTGGCCGACTCCGGCGCTGGCGTCATTTCGCGGGGTCGTGGTCGCGAATAAACCGTCCATGGTCAGAATCCTGCCGCGCACGTTCTGCCAGTGGAAGTCACCGCCGACGCTGATCTGCTCCAACTGAAATTCGCCGGACCGGAACGACTCCGTCGCGCCGCCCATCGTATGGTCGATGGGTTGATTAAAGTCCGCCATGAAGTTGGTATCGAATCTAATTTCCGGGGTGAAGAATTTGGTGTCCAGCACCGCATCTTTGTTGCGCGGGGTGCCGTTTAACCAGGTAAAGTCGCCGAACGCAAACGGAGTGAAATTATCCACGCCCGTGGTGGGATCGGGGGCTTCCAAAGCTTCCGGGAGGGTGTGCGTGGCGGCAGGCGCCGGCGTGGCCGCTGCCTGCTTGCTGGGCGAAATTGAAATTGCCGGCGGCTTTTCCGCGGACTTGATTCCAATTGCGCCCTCGAGCGAAGCCAGCAGGGTGTGCTTAGCAGGTGCGGCGGTCGAATTGGCGCCGGCGCTGGCAGAAGTCACGGGTGCGGGCTGCGTTGCCGCCACCGTTGTCGCGCTGGTCGTGGGCGGGGAAGCCACCGCCGCCGGCTGAGCTGCGATTGCGGTGGCAGCCGGGGCTGCCGCTTTGGCATCTTTGGCTTCCATGGCTGCCAGCCGCTGCTCCAGCCGGTCCAGGCGCTCCAGCAACATCTTCTCGCGATCGGTAAGGGGAGCAGGTTCCGTATTCGCGGCCACCGCAGGCGAGCGCAAATCAGCGGTGAGATTTGAATTCGCTGTCGCTTTCGACGCGCTGGCAGAAGCGAGGGTCACGTCTACCTGCAAATCCTGGTGGGGCTTGAGGTCGACAGTGGTTAGCGCGGAACTGGCCAGACCTTCCTTGGCTGCTCGCAATTCGTAGCGTCCCGGCCTGAGGTTCTCAACCAGGAAAGCTCCCTGGTCATTGCTCATGATATTCAGGTCGGTGTTATCTTCCACGCTATGCACCAACACCTGCACTCCGGGAAGAGGCGCTCCCTGCACGCTGCGAGTAACCCCGCGGAGATCACCAAATTCCGGTCCGGCATTGGCGGAACTGAGAGTCAACAACACCCCACACAAAACCGCTAGCGCCCCCGCGAAAGCAGCTTTCCTGCGCATATTGAATGGGTGTAACCGAAATTGAAAGTGATTCATTTCACCCACCCTTTTCTGGGTCATGGGAACGTACCTCCTGTCAGTTGAAACAATTTGGTTGCGGCGATCCATCGCCATTTCCAAATTCAGAATAGAGCGCCCGGCATGAAGAAGGCATAAACACGTCATAAGGATTTTAGGAAGAACCCATTGATTCCATTTATGCGTATCATGGCGCGCATCATCTTGCCGCGGCGGCGGGGGCCATCGGTCGAGTGCATACGGAGTTCTTTACAACATCCAGGAACGCCTTGGCGGGCAGCGTCATGGGGCTACTGCGCCGGTACACCAATCCCAATTCACGGGAGAGCTTCGGCCCCTGCACTGAAACCAGTCTCAGCGTTCCAGCGGCCACCTCCGCCTGCGCAAACGCTTCCGGGAGCAGAGAGATGCCAATCCCGGCAGAGACGTATTTCTTGATGATTTCCACGCTCGCCAGCTCCATCGAAATCTGCAGAGCCTTTTTGTATGGGCGCAGAAGGTCTTCGATCATCTTGCGGGTTCTTCCGGTCTTCGGCAGGAGGAGCGGGTAGAAGGAAATCTCCTCGGGCGTGATCTCCTTCCTTTCCGCCAGGGGATGGTCAGGCGGCAGCAAGACCTTGAGTTCCGCCGCAAAGATCGGGATGACCTCAAGGCCCTTGACCGTGCGGGGCAGGGAAACAATACCGACCTCTACACTTCCTTCCTGAATCTTTTCCACGATCTTGTGGCTGAAATTTCTGTAGATATTCACTTGCACCTGCGGATAGAGCCGCCGGAAACCCGCCAGGGCATTGGGCAGGACGTAGAGGCAGGTGGCGTCATTGGTGCCGATGCGCAGACTGCCGCGGGGGTTCTCCTTGATCTGGCCGATGGCATCCAGGGCCTCGGTGCGCAGGGCCAGCATCTCCTCCGCATAGCGCCGTAGCGTGCTGCCGGCCTGGGTCAGCCTGACCGCTTTGAAATCGCGGTCGAAGAGTTTTCCCCCGAATTCCCTTTCCAGCCTCTGAATCTGCTGACTCAGCGTGGGCTGCGTGCGAAAGAGAATGGAAGCGGCTCGGGAAAAGTTTCTTACTTTGGCAACCTCAAGAAAACCCTCGAGGTAATCAAAATTCATGCGATGCCGGACCCGGGTTTGTTTCAGCATGTTTGTGGCTCCCTTTCGATCCTTCCTGTTTTTAAGCCCTCGCTCAGGGCCGCCATTTAGGAGGCTGATGAAAACTCCCTTCGGCGCGACGTAGCGGCGGGTTTACCCCGCCATGGGTCGATTGCTTTAGACGCCCCATGGCGGCATAAAACCGCCGCTACATCGTTTTTCATCAGCCCTCTGGACATTCTATAAGGAGGACTAAGACCCATCCCTGTGGTTAGGTTATGCGGTCTTTCATGAACAAGTCATAAAGAGGGGATAAGGAAGTTGGGAGTAAGAATCGGTAATTTTTTCAGGAGCCATAGATTATTTTGATGGGAATTAAGGTTTTTGCGAGCCTCGCCAAGCGGGGATAGCATCTCTCCCGAGGCCGGGATAACCCCTGGCGCAAAGCCTCACGGAGCCCATTGCCTGCCCCCCGAGGGTGGTTTCAACCAATGGATATGCGGTGCCGGTGCGGGCGATATCTCAAGTGCGGCGAAAACCAGGCCACCGCGCGCTATCCCCGATCGGCATAGTTCAAGAGTGAAGTGTACCGGCGTCAAGGCAAGAAATGACCGGTATGCCACGCTCCTGTATCCGCTATAAAAATATCGAATTGCCCAGGCACGTGCGTCTCAAGGTATACTTTTAATTGACGGCAGGCGAAAAAGCGAACCCTGGCAAGTTCGCGCTGTGGAGGCTGCGCAGAAACCCGGCAAACTGTCATCCTTAGCGAAGCGAAGAATCCCGGTAGTTGAATTATCAAACGAATACGGAGGTCCTTCCTTCGCGATACTCAGGACCGGCTTCGCCTCCTCAGGATGACAGTATTGGGGAGTTTTTCCCCAGGGTGTTTAGGCCGCCGCGCTCAGGGCCCAATGGCAAAAATCATTCACGGTTTGTATTTTGAACCCCATCCGTGAAAACGCTTCGGTCTCGCGGCACATCTGCGCCGGGAGCGGAGTCTCCGGCTTTTCCACAAAGCTTGTAGGAGGACTGCCAACCTGCCGGAGACCTGGCGCGATCATTTCCTGAAGGAGGAAGATTACCTTTGCGTTACAGTTTCGCGATGGGGATTTTGTTGTGCGCTGCATTTGTGGAAGCGGCCGGTGATGCTTTGATGCGCGTTGGGCTGCGCAGCCCAACCCACACTCGTGCGGCCCTGTTTTTTGTCCTCGGCGGCCTGGTCCTCGGCTTGTACGGATACTTGGTTAATGCGCCACCGTGGGACTTCGGGCGGCTCATCGGCGTGTACGTGGCCTTTTTCTTTGTCGTGGCCCAGTTGATTTCCTGGTTGGGGTTCGGCCAAAAGCCCACTCCCATGATCCTGTTGGGCGGAGCCCTCATTGTGATGGGCGGGTGCGTTGTGTCTTTGGCGAAATGAGAAAGGAATCTCTTCACACCCTGCGCGCGAGTTAAGATTGCCCATAAGCAATTCTTCCCCATTCCTCATGAATTCCTTATGAAGAACTTATGCTTTCTTCATCGTCGGCATCGTACTGTAGATCTGCAATGATTGGACAAACGTACCCTTCCAACCACCCATCGACGGTTTCGATCGGGTGCACGCCTCAACCCGCCAGAACTTGCAGTTACTTGCTGAAAGGAAGGAATGCTCACGTGGATTTCCGAATTCTGGTGGTGGACGATGACGTGCAGATCCGCCGTGTTTTGCGCGCCTCGCTTACGGCGGCCCGGTATGAGGTGGACACCGCCGCCAGTAGCGAAGAATCCCTGGAGATGATGGAGGACAAACAATACCACCTGGTCCTTCTGGACTTGAGCATGCCGGGGGTGGATGGGTTTGAATTGTGCCGCAGGCTGCGCTCCACATCCGAAGCTGAAATCATTATTATCAGTGTGAGGTCTATTGAACAAGATATTATTGCGGGGCTCGATGCGGGGGCCGACGATTACATTACCAAACCCTTCCGCACCCCGGAATTGCTGGCCAGGATTCGCTCCGCCCTCCGCCGGAATGTTGCCTCAATGGAATCGGGCCCCCATAAGATCACCCTGGAAGGCATCGAAATTGACTTCCGCGAACGGCACGTAACCGTCGACGGGAAAGGCGTGCGGCTTACCCCCAAGGAATTTGAAGTCCTGCATTATCTTGC
>PLWR01000173.1 GCA_003165615.1 Acidobacteriota bacterium
AGGACCCGCAAGGCCTTGGCGCGGTTCTTGATTTGCGATTTCTCGTCCTGGCAGGAGACGATGGTTCCCGTCGGCAGATGGGTGAGGCGCACGGCGGAATAGGTAGTATTCACCGACTGCCCGCCCGGCCCCGAGGAGCAGAACGTGTCAATGCGAATGTCCTTGGGATCGATTTGGATTTCCACTTCGTCCGCTTCCGGCAGCACCGCCACGGTAATGGCCGAGGTGTGAATGCGTCCCTGCTGCTCGGTTTCCGGAACACGTTGCACGCGGTGGACGCCGCTTTCGTATTTGAGTTTGCTGTAAACTTTCTGTCCTTCCACCAGGGCGATGACTTCCTTGAGCCCGCCCACTGCCGACAGGCTGGTGGAGAGCACTTCCACGCGCCAGCGTTGCGACTCCGCGTAGCGTGTGTACATGCGGAAGATATCCTGGGNNCAGCACCACGTTCTTCTCGTCGTTGCGATCACGGGGAAGAAGCAGGAGGTTCAGATCCTGTTCCACCTTCGCCAGGCGCTTTTCGAGTTCCATAAGTTCTTCGTGCGCCATCGCTTTCATTTCCGGATCAGAAGAGGACTCATCCACCAGCGCTTTGGTATCCTTTACCGCTTTGCTGATCGTCTTCCAATCTTGAAATTTCTCCACGATCTCCGTAAGGTCCGCGCGCGCCTTGGCGGTTTTCTGATAGACCGAGGGATCCGCCAACACCTCGGCCTTGCCGAGTTGCTCCGTCAGCCCTTCGTACTTCGCTTCGATTTCTGCGAGCTTGTTCAAGTAGTGCAAGAGTTGCTCCGTAGACACCGCGGCTCGAAATTCGAAAATCGAAATTGGAAACTGGAAACTGGAAAGTCGAAAATGGAAATCCGAAACTCAAAGCTCGGAATTCGAGATCCGAAACTCCCCGCGAGCCGCGTAGTTCGACCGTGTCCTCTGGTGAGCCCGCGGATCTTAACGCGGAATGCACTGCGGACCTTTAAACCCAGTCCGCGCACTCCGCCCAGACGTTGTCACAAATTTCCAGTTTCCAGTTTCGAATTTCCAGTTTCGGTTTTCATCACGCCACAATCAGATCGCCGCCGCGATTCTGTTCGAGCATCATTGCCGTTTCCAGGGCCTTGATCGCGGTTTCCAGTTGGCCGTCGTCAGGCTCGCGAGTGGTGACGCGCTGGAGCCAGAGGCCAGGCTGCGATGCCCATTTCCAAAGTCTTCCCTTTGACTTCGCGGCAAAACGGATGAACTCGTAGGAAATGCCGGCAATCACCGGAAGCAGAAGGATCCGTCCCAGGAATCGAAGCCAAAACGTATGAAAGGGCAGAAACATGTAGACCACCATGGCAATGCCCATCACCACCAGTAGAAAACTCGTGCCGCAACGGGGATGAAAACGTGTGCAGGCGCGCGCCGTTTCCACATCAATGGGGCCGCGTTTTTCAAAAGCCCACACCACCTTGTGCTCGGCGCCGTGATACTCAAACACTCGCTGGATTTCCTTCCATTGCGAAATCAGGAGTAGAAAACCCAGGAATAAGACAATTCGTATTGTCCCATCCAGCATATTGAACGCAAAGATATTATCCGTCCGTGGGTACCGGTGGGTTACGACGGTGGCCAAATAGAGCGGCACAAGCTTGTAAAGAACAATGAAAAAAACCAGCGAGAGCGCAATATTGCCAGCCAGCATCCAGCCGCTCATTTCCGTGGGCTTCCTGGGCTTCGCGGGGTCTGCACCCGCCACTTCCGGTTCCTCCAGCGCCTGCTCGGCAGAGTAGCGGAGTGCGCGCATTCCCAGCACCAGCGCCTGTCCCAGCACCCCCAGTCCACGCAAGATGGGGTACTTCAGCCAAGGATGCCTTTCCGAAGGCCGGTCCAGGTACGCTTGTGTAACTGCCAGCATACCGCCGGGCTGCCGCACCGCCACGGCATAGGAGTGCGGCGAGCGCATCATTACGCCTTCAATGACCGCCTGCCCGCCCATCAGGGCTTCTTCCGGCGCCTGAAGAAGGGGCACCGCGATCAGACGAAGCACCTGGCGTACCGTCCTGTCTAAGGCAGTTAATATGGAATTCATCACCAAAGATTTCCGTTTACCCGCGAGGGGGAGCTTCACACCGAAGTCTCTTCGAAGTTGCAACCGAGCGTCCCGAGCCTGACACAGAAACGCCCCCGCAGCCCAAGGCTATAGCTCAGAATAACTGCAATTGCAGGGGGTGTCAAATCACGGCAAGACGGTTTTGTTTTTGCGGCGCTCGCGCTATAATGGCGGCGCTTGCGTTTCAGTCAAGAAAAGATACGCGCTGGCTGGGGGCCCGCCCATGACCGCTCTGTTGTTACGCCTGGGTGATGAAATCGACGACTATTGCCCGCGTTGTAAACTGCTGCTGAATCATGCGGTGGCGAGCATGGTGGGGAGCACGGTGGTGAAGGTTGTCTGCCAGACCTGCCATAGCGAACACCCTTACAAAAACGCTGAGGTCCCACCCAAAAAGAAATCGGGACCGCGTGCGGCATTGATGGATCAGGTCCTGGCAAAGGTTGCGCCCGTCGGCCCGGAACCAGAGGCGGTGGAAGAAACGCCAGAGCCCGAAGCAGCCGCGGAGCCCCGCAAGAAGAAACGTCCCGCGACTCCAGCCCGCTATATTACCCGCCACGCCACCCGGCCCCCGCGTGGCAGGCGCTAAGAAGCTCCCTTTTTCAGCCGCCGGATCGCCCTATCACGCGGACTTTGTCTGGCGAAACCAGCTCGTATTCCGTTCCCCGCCATTCAATCCGGCGTGTGAACCCGGCCGCGACAAAATTCCAAAGCATAATCCATGGAACCAGCGGCGATAATCGCCAATAGCAGGAAGCTTGGCCGCCAGTTTCCGTGGCAAAGAGTTCCCCCGCGACGAGGGAGCGAATATAGCCTTTGCCCGCACCGAGCAGAAGAACCATGAACAAGGTGAACGCAACTGCGGCGCGTTGTGGTGCCGTAGCGCCGGGCAGTGCCAGCGCTACTACTCCCAGCGTGATCGTGCCGCAGTAGAAAAGGTATGCGGCGAGCCCGAGCTTCCAGAAATGAGCTGCGTAAACCCGCGTAATGATGATTTGGCGAGTGGACCAGCGAAGAAATTCCCGGAGGCTCGATTCTTCCCGCGATGCCACCAGGCACCGGGGCGCAAATGCGATCTTTCCACCCGCATCGCGAACCGCGCGCGTCAGGGCGTAGTCGTCACTTACGGTGTTAGCCCAGTATCGTTCCGCAATCCCCAGATGGTGAAAATCGTCGGTGCGGATCGCCGTCGATCCACCCCAAGCAAAGTTGTGGCCATGGTCGCCCATCATGGTGGCGATCGAAGTGTCCCACGCGGCGCGCAGTCGAGAGACAAAGCCCTCCCCCGGCAGATACCATCGGAAGCCGGTGCTGACAGTGATTTGAGGGTTGGCGAGTGGCGCCACCAGCGAACGCAGCCAATCCGGGGACGGAGTCGCATCGATATCCGCAAAGACCAGCACCTTGGCGGCCCGGTTTACGGCCTCGATTCCGCGCAGCAGATTATTGACCTTTTCTCCTCGCCCATGCGCGAGGCCCGCCACCACCAGCGACGTTTGGGGTTTGTGAATGGCGCCCGGCGCATCAGGCGCCTCCAGCCGCGCGTGCAGGCTTTGATATGCCAAGTCCCCCGGCGTGGCCACAACGAAGACAACCTGATAGTCCGGGTAGTCCTGATTCAGGAACGCGTCGACGTTGGCATCAAAGCCCGCATCCACGCCCTTGCAAGGAATCACCACGGCAGCGGATGGCGCATACCTTCCCAGTGGGGTGTTTCGCCTCCGCCGGATCAAACGGAGAAAGCGAATCCCATCAACGAGCGCCCAGGCGCTCTGCAACACCAATAGCGCACCGGCCATGAAAGAGATTTTCACTGTCCAAAGCATCAGCAAATTCCCGCGTTACGACTAATTTAAGGTGAACACCCCGGCCGAGGGCGAGTGTACCATAACGATCCGCGTGTTCTGACCGGCGCGGGCCAGCGCCTCGCCTCCGCGGTGAAGCGGCACGAGATTCTGTTAAGATAGTTCCGAATCACATACTCGAGGGGCAACATTATGTTTGCGCGCCACAATCGGTTGATTGGCGTTTTCTTCCTTATCGTCGATGTCCTCCTGGCGCTGACGAGTTTCGGATTGGCGCTGGAAATTCGCTCACACCTCCCGGATGCGAGACCTTTTTATCCGCTTTCGAATTACCCCTGGTTCATTCCCCTGACCGTCGTCTTATGGGTGGGTGTTGGGGTGGCGGCAGGAATCTACCGCGAGGTGCGGGAGGAGGATTTACGCCGTGCCTTCGCCGATCCCCTCAAGATCGGTCTTGCCGCCACGATCCTGCTCTTCGCCGTGATTTCCGCACTGAAATTGGAATTCATCAGCCGCCTGCTCCTGGGAATGTACGCGCTGATCGATCTTCTGCTGATGATCATGTTCCGCCTGGTGGCGTGGCGCTTTGCCGCGCCCTTGCGCCGAAGCGTGGCGGGGTTTCGTAATTTCCTTCTGGTGGGGGACGGCCCCGAGGTGGCGGAGATTGCGCGGACACTGGAAGCGAATGAAACCCGCGGGATGCGCTTATTTGGCTTCGTTCGCGTCCAGACTGGGCGCGCCGAGGCGCTCCCCGCCGGCCTCACCAGGTCATATCCGATGGTCACACTTCCGGAGCTTCCCGAGCTGCTGCGCCGCCACGTCATCGACGAAGTGATTTTTGCGGTGGGCAAGGAGGACCTGGAAAAACTCGAAGACACTTTTCTCATCTGCGAGGAAGAGGGGGTCAAGACGCGCGTCCTGCTCAGCTTTTTTCCCCAAGTCATCTCCAAAGTTTATCTCGAACGACTGGGCTCAAAGCCTCTGCTGACATTTTCCGCCACGCCCGAAGATGAATCCTTGTTACTCAAACGAGGATTTGATTTCATTATGGCGCTCCTTGCGCTGGTGGTGCTTTCCCCGCTTCTTTTGCTTCTGGCAGTTCTGGTCAAAGTTACTTCGCGAGGACCCATCTTCTTCACCCAAACACGCTGTGGCCTGGGAGGGCGAAGATTTACTCTCCATAAATTCCGGTCGATGCGGGCGGACGCTGACCTTCTACGCGAGGAGCTTGAGGCGCTGAACGAAGTGGACGGTCCGGTATTCAAGATCAGGAATGATCCGCGCTGTACGCTGATCGGACGCTTCATGCGCAAGTTCAGCCTGGATGAACTCCCTCAGTTGGTCAATATCATCAAGGGAGATATGTCCTTTGTGGGTCCGCGCCCGCCTCTTCCCCAGGAAGTGGAAAAGTACGAGCGCTGGCAGCGGCGGCGCTTGCGCATGCATCCGGGACTGACCTGTTTGTGGGCACTGGAAGGGCGCAGCAAACTCAGCTTCCGGCGCTGGATGGAGCTGGATTTGGAATACATTGACCACTGGTCAATGATGCTCGATTGGAAAATCCTGCTGAAGACAATTCCCATCGTTCTGGTGGGCCGCGGCGCAAGTTAGCCCGAAATTCTCACCATGCGGGGCATTTTCCGACGTCTATTAGCGACAATATGCCGCACCTCATATCGGACAATTTGCACCCCATTTTCAAGGTCTCGATGGTTTATGGTAAGTAGTTTTTTTTCAGTAAGATAACGGCTTTGGAAAGAGAAAAATCACTTTTCAGACCTTCTATTTTCAATCACCTAACGGCTTTGGGACCCTTGCCCTTTCAGGGACATGAAGTCGCAGAGCAATTAGCACAATTTGTCGGCTTGCCGCATCGTTCATCAATGGACCAGCCGCCGACCCGCCATCGACGCCTGACGCGGAACTGGTTATCATCCACACATTGATATTGTATCCTAAGTAATTAGCTTTGTCAAGAAGAAAATGAAGAGGGTGAAGAGAGGTGAAAGGGGCCGTCCGGCCGCTTCTTAAGGTGCGCGGAAAAAGTGAGAAAACCGGCTAGCGGTTTAGGGCTGCCGCGTAAGCCTCGAGCAAAGCACGCTTTTCATTGTCCCAATTCAGCTTTTCCTCAATGCGTTTTCGTCCGCGCGCTCCCAGTTCCGCGCGCAAGCTCTCGGAGTCCAGCAGGGTCATGAGCTTTTGGGCGAAGTCTTCCGGGTCGTCATTCCGCGCGTAGAGGGCGGCGTCACCTGCCGAGCGTCGGCCTTCCGTGAGGTCGTAAAGCACCACGGGCAGACCAAACGCCATATATTCCAGAATCTTGTTCATGGTTGATTTGTCGTTCATGGGCGTAGCCCGGTCGGGGGCCACGCCAAACGCCGCGTTCGAGAAGTAGGCCGCAACATCCTCGTCGGGTAGTCTCCCTGGAAATCTCACCAGGGCGTCGAGGCCTTTCTGGCTCGCCAGCACTTTAAGGTGCGGAAGTTCGGGACCTGAGCCGATCAGGACAAACAGCGTGTCTTCGCACTTTCGGAGCTTGGTGAGCAAGGCTATCGACTCAAGCAGCAGATCCAGTCCATCCTGATGACCCATGACGCCGAGGTACACAACCAAGTGGCGGCGGCCTTCCTTGAGTTCGGGTTGGGGGGGCCGTATGCGGATTCTGGCGAGGTCCGGGCAACTCCGCACCACGAAAGTGCGTTCTCGACTCATGCCTCCGCGAACCATGGCCACTTCCCGATAGGACTCGTTGGTGGCAATGGTGACCTGCGCGGTTCGGAAAGTCCATCGCTCCGCCCAGCACACCAGCTTGTATCCGAAATCATGGCGCTGGAATTTCGTCTCGTAAAGCTCGGGGTTCAGGTCGTGGTGGTCGAAGATAAATCGCACGCCGAAAAGTCTAAAGAAGAGCGCAATCAGAAAAATCGTGTCGGGTGGATTGCAGGCCTGGAGGATGCGGAAGCGAGTTCGCGCGTATACCCGCAGGGAAAGGAGAGATTGGGCCGCGAGCGCCCAGGAATACTCGAGAAGGTAGCCGAGCGGCCCGGAAGCCTCCCAGAGCCAGTGCCGGTAAATCTCAATGCCTTCCAGGGTTTCACGGCTCTTTTGGAATCCGGAGCCTTTCGGGCAGATAATGGAAACACGATATCCGGCGTCGCGCAAGGTGCGCGCTTCCTGCCATACCCGGCGGTCAATAGGGACGGGCAAGTTTTCGACAATGATGCAAACGGCGGGCCGTTCATTTGGCATGGCGGCACCATAATTCAAAATTCACCAAAGCCCAGAGTTGCTTTTGTCGGTCGCGGACGCCGTCAAAGTGTTCGCGAACAAATTTCTCCATGCTGCGGGCATTGAAATACCCGCGCGTGGTGGCCTGGGGAGAAAGGAGCAAGTCCGCAACCAGGGATCGCAGGGGTTTCTTGAACCATTCACCCACCGGCACGCGGAATCC
>PLWR01000328.1 GCA_003165615.1 Acidobacteriota bacterium
GCGGAGCGCATGATCACGCGCGACCCTGATATTACGCGCCTTGTTGACCGCCTGGAGGGCCGCGGCCTTCTTACCCGCAATCGCGACGGCAAGGACCGCCGCATCATTACGGTCCGCATCAACAAAGCCGGGCAGAAGATTCTACGGGACTTGGACAAACCCATGGAAGCGTACAACCGCAACCGGCTGAGCCATATCAGCAAAGGCGACCTTCGCAAGCTGCTGGCGCTTTTGGAGGCAGCCCGCGAACCTTAACGCCTTTTTGTGCATCCTATGGCCGTTGAAACGAATATCGTCTGACAGATAATTCAAACGGAAGCCGGGAACCATAGGAAAGGCAGATAGAAAGGAAACAGGAGGCATCATGCAGGCAACGAATTCATTAACCCATCGGCAGCAGGCGAGCGCGGGTATTCACGATCTATTGGCGCGTCGTTGGAGCCCACGGGCATTTTCTCCACGTTCAGTCGAGCCGGCAAAACTCGCGCAATTATTCGAAGCCGCCCGCTGGGCGCCGTCAAGTTACAACGCCCAGCCCTGGGCCTTTATCATGGCGACGCGTGAGGACGCGGAAGGTTACAATCGCTTGTTGAGTACCCTGGTCGATGTCAATCGCCAGTGGGCAGCGCAAGCGCCGGTTTTAATCCTCGCGGTCGCCAAGCTGGATTTTGACCACGCCGCCCGTCCGAACCGTCACGCTTTCTACGATCTGGGCCAGGCGGTGGCCGACCTGACGGTCCAGGCGACGGCGCTCGATTTGCACATCCATCAGATGGGCGGATTCGATGCGGGCGCGGCGCGTGGACTTTTCGCCATACCCAAAGGTTATGAACCGGTGGCGGTGCTGGCACTCGGTTACCAGGATGAACCGCTGTCGGATCCGGCGGCACGGACACGCAAGCCCCTGGCGGATTTCGTTTTCAGCGGAAGTTGGGGAAGAGCCGCAGCGGTAGTTGCGGAAAATCAAAATCAAGGAGCATCACATGCTTAAAAGATTATTTCACACCCCGGATGACATAGCTTTCACGGTGTTGCGACTGGTGCTGGGAGTAGTTTTCTTCGTACACGGTTCGCAAAAAATGCTGGGCTGGTTCGGCGGGCATGGCTTCAAGGCGACGATGGGGTTCTTTACCCAAACCGCGCATATTCCGGCGGTCTTCGCCTTTCTGGCGATTGCGGCGGAGTTCTTCGGCGGCCTGGGGCTGATCGTCGGCCTGCTGAGCCGTATCGCCGCCTTTGGAATTACCGTCAACATGCTCGTGGCGATTTTCACGGTGCACTTGGCGAATGGCTTCTTTATGAACTGGGCCGGCAAGCAGAAGGGTGAGGGCATTGAGTACCACCTGCTGGTGCTGGCCATGACCGTCGCGCTGATGATTCGAGGCGCCGGAGCGTTTTCACTCGATCGCGCCATCAGCGGCGAGTGAAGCGGAACAGGCGCTATCGGGTGCAGATCGGAACTGGAAATAATCGGACGTTACGCCGGTGCGCTCACGCCCTTGGAGGTAATAACCGAATTCCGGATGATAAAGACAAAATGTCATGTAATGTTCAAAAGTCATCGGACCCGTGCGCCGCAGGGTTTCGAGAAGCGACTTTTTGACTGGTATGGGGTTCAAGGAGAACTCGGCTTTTAGTTACGATTACTGGGCATTAGCCCTTTATCCACAATGCGTCCCGTAGTACCCACCCGGAATCCCCTCACCACTTGGCGTTTTTTCTCTCGGGGTGCGGGTTGCAAATTCCAATCTAAAGCGCCCTCACAGTGCCGCGGAAGCGGGACGCCCCCGCCCCAGCGGGCGGGACGCCCGCACCACGTCAGGCACTCGCGAACACCTCAGGCAGGAACCAAATCGCAAAAGCAGTAGTGGTCTCGCTGCACCACCTCACCCACCGTGTGATTGACCGGGTGCCTAAAGATTGGACCATCGAAGGCAAAGGAATGGAATTCTCCGTTCTCACCGCAGGGATCAACGCTGGCAGGAAGATCGCGAAGCAAATCCTGATCGTAAGGTCTTCCGGCGAAGGAGGGGTCGAGAATGGCGGTATCGATACAAGCCAACACCGCCTTGAATCCCAGCTTGATAAAGGTCTGCGCCAGTTCCGCCGAGTCCCGCTTCCAGATGGGGAAGAGGCCCTTCATTCCGAGTTGCGCCAGGTTCTTTTCCCGGTAGAGCTTGAGGTCCTCCAGAAAAATGTCCCCGAACGCGACGGTGTCGATTCCCTCGCGCTGTCCCTCTTCCAGCAGCGCCCGCATACGCGCTTCATAAATGGCATTGGTTGAATCTTTGGGAATCAAGATTTTCTTCAGGGGCAATCCCAAGGATTCCGCCTGCTGCTCCAGCAGGGCGCAGCGGACTCCGTGCATGCTGATGCGGTCGTAGTCTTCCGTGATCGTGGTGATTAACGCCGCCACGCGGCGGGTGTTGGCTTTCTGAATTTCGTAGAGTGCGAGGGAACTGTCTTTCCCACCGCTCCAGGAGAGAAAAATGTCTTTTGACATGGCTGGACTTCCTCCGTTTGGGGCTGTTTTTCGTCGCGCCGGGTTTCACCGGCTGCGGCAGAACTCGCCGGCACTGTCATTCTGAGCCCGCATTTTGGGCGAAGAACCCCTGTAGTTTGCTCTGTTCCCTGACCCCCGCGAACTACCGGGGTGCTTCGCTGCGCTCAGGATGACAGCATGGGCTGAGTTTTCCGCGACCTGTAAAGCGGGCCTCTGCACAAGCTTCCTCGCCCTGCCGCTATCGCATGGGGAAGCTAAACCTTACCCCGGCGAGAAAATTGAACGGCAGCGAAGGGTAGCCGAAAACCTCCTCATACTTCTGATCCAACATGTTATCGAGCCGGCCGTAAATCTCCACGCCTCGCGGCAGGCGGTAAGAGAATCCGCCATCAACGCGGACGTAGCCCTTATTCGTGAACAGGCAAGGCAAGCCGAACGAGCACGCATAAGTTCCGTCGTTCGGCTCGGTGTCCAAATCCACCCCACGGATGTAAGCATTGGTGTTGAGCATCAGGTTGCCATGCCGCCAGGTGAGATTGTACGCTCCGGAATTGCGCGGCCGGCGGAACAAGGGTTGCCCCACTTGCAGCGGCGCCAGCGCCAGCGACGATCCGTTGAGGGAGAGAACCTCGGTGTTGTCCCGAGTATACTCCACCGACATTTGCAGCGACCTGATGGGATGGACCTGGAAGGAGGCTTCCCCACCCCGAGCGCGCGAGTTGCCGAGATTATCGGAGACAAATGTACTCAGGTTGGTCAGCGAACCGCCCAAAGTCACAATCTGGTCCTTGAAATCGTTGTTGAAGTAGGTGAGATCCAATACCGCTTTGCCTTGGAAGAAACGCTGCTCAAATCCGGCATCGAAACTGGTGCTTGTTTCCGGCTTCAGGTGAGGGTTGTTGGTGAAGGCCAGGTCAAACCCGTCGGGCGGGCGGATGCCCGTGCCAAAGCTTGCGTGCAGGCGGGTTCCATCCCATGCGCCGGCGTGCGATTCCCGCAGCATATACGCCCCCGCCACACGTGGATTCACTTTGGTAACGGTACTGGGAGGAAGCAGGGGGCGGGCGCCGTAATCTCCCGCGGGCAGCGCGTGGGTGCGCAAATCATCCACGCGGAAACCCGTGGTGAGGAAGAGACGGTGCGTGGGACTCCAACGATTTTCCGCGAAGAAAGCCAAACTGGTGCGGGGAAGGATAAAAGGTACACTGTTGCTATCCGCGATGTAAGTGTCTTTCACCTGCTCGCGGTTGTATTCAAACCCCGCCACGAAAAAATCCTTGTTGGAGACTGCCACTTCGCTACGCGTGTTCAGAACGCCACGCAAATTGTTGGAGTAAGAATCTCCATAGGGCGAGCGGAAGTAGGAATCGTTGGTGGACACGCTGACAGAGGTGACCTGCTGGAATTTCGAGGTGATCTGCTCGGAGTAGTTGCCTTCCCATCCAAACATGTTTTGCTTGTCACGGGAGTAAGTGTCAATTCCCGTGAAGAGGCCGTCGGGGTCGGATCCGTAGGGCCCGGGCGCCCCGGCGTCATTGGCGTTCCCGATGAAATGGAAATCCAACCGCCGGCGCGGGCTGCGGTGATAGCCCAGGCTCAGGAATGCCGTTTGGTTGCGGTAATTATCGTTCTGAACGAGTCCCCCGGAGTCCAGCCGGGACACATCAAAGCCCCAGCTCAGGCCGTGAGTCACGCCGCTTCCGTCTCCCAAAAAGCGACGAGTGGTAAAGCTTCCGCCTTCCTCCTGCACGGTAAAATGCGGAGAGCCCTCACCCTGAATGGTCACGATGTTGATCACGCTGGTGACGGCATTCGGGCCATAGAGCGCGCTTTCCGGACCGCGCGTCACCTCGACGCGCTCCACGCCATCGGCGGGAAGCGGGGCGAAATCAAAGGCGCCGCCAAATTCGTTCATTTCAATGCCGTCGACCATCACCAGATTGTAATTGGATTCGCCACCGCGAACATAGACACCCGTGGCGCCGCCGTGGCGGCCGGCCTGGCTGACCTCGACACCGGGGATCCCGCTCAGGACGTCCAACACATTTTGCGCAGCGCGATCATTGATCTCTTGTCCGGAAACCACGGAAACGGAGGAGCCCACTTCCGACGCCAAGGAGTCTCCCAGCGAGGCTGAAACCACCACTTGCTGCTGCACGGCGCTCAGTTGCAAGCGCAGGTCGAGGGTTTGGACTTGCGCCCCGCGAATCTCCACCTCTATTTGCGGGGAAGCAAGCCCGGGGGCACTCGCGGTGATTTGATATTTTCCATTGGCGAGGCCGTTAAACTTGAAGGTTCCCTGGGAATCGGTTTGCCGCTGGTCCAGGACCACCAGAGACCGGAGCAGGGTTACGTGCGCTTGCGGAACCGGGCTGCCGCTGGGGTCGAAAACGGTTCCCGCCAGCGTTCCTGCCTGCGCGACGTTTGACGAAATCAGCATGAAAATTGCGCCCAGCAGAACGTCCGGCCACGCCCGACTTGACCGCAACGAAAGCCGGACTCTCTGTGTCCTCTGTGGCCAGAAAGGACCCAGCACAGAGCTCACTGAGACTCTCCCTGAACTCGGTGTGAAATCTTTCGCACCACAGAGGGCACAGAGAAACGACGTCCATAAATCCACTTGCGCCTTGATAAAGGTAGGGATTAATAACACCGGAGACTCCTTCTCCCGTTCTCACGACGGGGCAGGCGGAAGGAATCCCAAGGAGAAGGCGAAAATGAAAAAGCCTTCCTGTTCCTCAAGGCGGAATCCGGAAGGCTTTGCAGTCTTCCCCAGGACTCTTTCCGTCGAAGAGTTAGGTTGAATAGAGGTTCCCGGGCAGGTTTCCTGGCTCTCGGGTCATCACCGCATCCTCAGCCTTCCCCTTCTGCGCAAGGCAGAACAGTGGCCGTCCATCAGTTGACGGACTGGAAGGATGCGGCTCGCCGAACACAGTGGCGGGACCGCGGCCGATTTTAACGGCCTTTCCTTTTCCCCCGTTGTGCAAACGGGGCACCGCAGGAACACACATTGCGAAAACATCAACAACGTTCTGGAAATTAGCACCAGGCGGCAGCGCTGTCAATGGGGCTTATTCCGCAGGATCAGTTTACCCAGCGCCCGTGGTTATCTTTCTTCTCCTCCTGGTCGCGCATGTACACCTCGAATTTCTTGCGCAAGTGGGCGCGCCGCCATTCATGATACTTAAGCTGCCAACGATAAGGAAGCGACCAGCCGCGCAGGTAAAGGTACCCAAAAAGCATACCGCCCAGGTGCGCAACGTGGCTGATGCCGGAGCCGGAGCCGAACGAGCTTACGAATTCGATGCCTCCCATGATGGCCGCAAACCATTTGGCCTTGATGGGAATGATCCCGTAGAAATAAATGACGCGTTCGGGAAAGAGCATCCCATAAGCCAGCAGGAGCCCATACACAGCGCCGGAACAACCAATGGTGGGCCCCGGCATTGCCGGTGGGAAGAGCGCATTCAGGGTGACATCAAGGATTCCCGCGCCGACGCCCGTAACGAAATAGTAGGTGAGAAATTTTTTGCCGCCCCACTTGCTTTCGAGGTTTGATCCAAACATCCACAATGCAAACAGGTTGAAAAAGATGTGGAACCATCCCCCGTGGAGGAATAAGTAAGTCACCAATTGCCAAACATGAAATTTGTGAATTACAAGGCCTGCCCACAGCCCGAACCATGCAAGGTAGTCGATGGGGTCCAAGCCGAAATAGTTGGCGGGGATGTAAGTGAGAACAAAAACCGCGCTCGTGATGATGATCAGCTTCTTGACCATCGGGGTGAGCGGGGGCAAGAAGGAATAAGCAACTTGGCGATAAGACGGCATGCATACAAGCGTACCACAAGAACGGGGATTAGGGGCTGGGGCCTGGGGACAGGGGGAAGCGCTGCTGTCTGCTGAAAAGAGGCTAGTGATCCTACTCCCATCAACTGGGGACTTTGCCAGCCAGCTTCCCCGGGAATAACCCAACCGCTTAGGATTTGTGATAAAATGCAGGGGTGCCGACGGTTCTCCGATTTGACGGGTTGCGAGTGGTAATCTACCCAAACGATCACCGGCCTGCGCATGTCCATGTGATCGGTAGCGGGCGCGAAGCAGTATTCAAGTTGAATTGTCCGGCGGGACCGGTTGAACTCCGTGAAAATTATGGATTCTCACGGCGGGAGATCACGCCTTGGCAAGGCGTGTTGAGAAAGCACTTGCAGGAGTTATGTCAGGAGTGGGGGGAGATTCATGGCGCATAATGATAACTTCGAATTGGCGAACCAGCGGGCACGGGACGTTGGAGCGTCAATGCCCCGGGCCGTCTCGGCGCGTTACGACCGCAAGCACGGGCGCATCGTGATTCATCTCAGTTCAAATCTGATACTGAGTTTCTCGCCGCGAGATGCGCAAGGGCTTCAGCATGCCAAGCCCTCGCAATTGGAAGAAATTGAGATCACTCCATCGGGCTTGGGAATTCACTTTCCCAAGCTCGATGCAGACATTTTCGTGCCAGGACTGTTAGAGGGATTCCTCGGTTCGAAAAAGTGGATGGCTTCGCGGCTTGGTCAAGCTGGCGGCAAATCCCGCAGCCGGGCCAAGCGGGCTGCCTCCAAGGCCAATGGAAGTCTGGGAGGCAGGCCTCGACAGGCGCTGGCGCATTAACAGATAGCCTACAAAAATGGCCATACCCTTTTCTCCGGCCAGACACCCGGCGGCAACGGGGGGTGGGCAATCCGGGCGCACCGGGGTCATCACCGGGGCCTTCAGCATAAACTGACGTGCAAATCCCGGCCCCCGTCACATAATTGCCGTGGGCGGCGCAGGCTCCTCCGGGGTTCCGGCGTTTGCCAGCGGGACTAGCACCAAGGCAATGATCAACACGAAAAGCGCAATCAGCGCGATCCCGACGGGAAAGTATTGGAACGGCGGCGCCCATTTCAGGAGGGTAATACCATGGCCCGACCCCACCAGACCGGCGACGGCCAACCCACACAGGGCCTCACCGGCGATAAGTCCCGAGGCCGTAAGCACACCGGCATTATCCACGCGGGCTTTCTGGGCATCATTCAAACTTCGACGATCCCGCAGCTTGTCCGTGACCCAGCGGATGACGCCACCGATGAAGATGGCAAAGGTGGTCCCGAGTGGTAGATACATGCCTACGGCGAAGAGCATCACGCTTTTTACTTCGATCATGATCAGAGCGATGCCCATCAGGATTCCCACAATCACCAGTGGCCACGCCATATCACCGCCCACGATGCCTTTGGCGAGCATCGCCATCAGCCCGGCTTGTGGCGCGGGCAATGCGGGACTGCCGAAGTGGTACGCTTTGTCGAGAATCGCCAGCGGGAAGAAGAGCACCAGGGAAGCGACCACGACGCCCAACAGGTCGCCGACCTGCATTTTGGCGGGTGTGCCGCCCAGAATGTACCCCACCTTGAGATCCTGCAACATCTCACCGGCCACAGCGGAAGAGACGCAGACTACCGCGGCAATACCGAGCACGGCCGTGACGCCACCGGTGCCGGAGACGCCCAGGGCCACCATCAGCAGGGCGGCAATAACCAGCGTGCAAAGCGTCAACCCGGACACAGGATTATTGGAGGAGCCAATCATTCCCACCAGATTTCCGGAGACGGCGGCGAAGAAGAAGCCAAGAATAATCATTACCAGCGCGGCAACCACTGCGCCCGATATGACTTGCGAGCGCGTGAGATTCCCCGCACCGCCGATGAAGAAATAATACAGCGCGATCATCGCCACAAACACCACGCCCACGCCGGCAAAGATCACCTTGGAACTCAGGTCGCGGTCGGTGCGGTTGCTGGCCTCATGCGCAGCGGCGGATTTCTTGAGGTCGGTGATGGCACGCGCCATGCCGGCGCCCAGTTGCTTGCGCATCTTGAACAGGGTGTAGGATGCGCCCACCAGCATTCCACCCACGGCGATGGGACGCACCACCGAAAAATAAATTGCCTGTGCCAGCAGCGTCCACGGGAGCGGTTGGCCGCCCGCCTGGGAAGCCTGAATCGTGGGTCCAAGAACAAAGGTCAGCAGCGGAACGAGCAGCCCCCAAGCCAGCACGCCACCGGCAAAATTCAGAGATGCCAGCCGCGGACCGATGATGTAACCGACTCCAAGATAAGCCGGGCTCACGTCCGGGGTGGTGAAGACCGTGGCCCCGCCGGTTACAGCGGTGGCCACGTTGGGATTCGTACTGGTGCGCAACAACAGTTTTTTCCCCAGGGCGCTGATGTTGACGGGGAATGTGTTGTTCGCCGAAAAGACGTTTATCGCACCCAGCAGGTACATAAATCCGCCAAAGCCCATGTTGGCAAACAGAATCTTNNACGGTGGTCCAGTATTTATCGCGGGTCAGTCCCGGCCACAGGCCCGCCATCACGAAGGCGGGGATAGTGAAGATGGCGCCTGCCGCCACCGACTCACCGATGGAGCCCACAGTTCGAGCGATGTTTTCTTCCAACAGTGATCCCTTCATCAGTCGCAGCAGCGCCATGCCGATAACCGCGGCGGGATACGTAGCCGCGATGGTCATCCCCGCTTTCAAACCAAGATAGGCATTGGCGGAACCAAGGATTCCCGTCATCACCAGTCCGATCAGCAAGGCGCGGAGGGTGAACTCCTTCATCTCCATGGTTTCGGGAACGTACGGGGTGTGCTTCTTGGGGAAGCTGCCAGGTTCGGTTGTAGATTGAGTGCTCATAGGCGGAATCCTATTAAGGGCTGCTTCGGGGATAATTTTCTCTCTGTGACCTCCGGGCTCAGAACGGCCTCAACCCAGAGGTCACGGGGATGCTCTGGGTGCTCTGGGTTAAAGCTTGAAAAGCACAGAGAACACGGAGAGCCTCCTTCGGGTTGCGGGTCGGCCGCGCCTGGGTACGGGGCACAGGTCACGCGCCCAACTTGGCCCGCACCTTCTCGCTTACGCGCTTGCCATCGGCGTTCTTGCCAGCCAGCTTGGCCATGGCTGATTTCATGGCCTTGCCGACATCTTTCGCGGTACTGGCGCCGGTGTCGGCGATGGCGGCCGCTACCGCCGCATCGATATCTTCATCGCTGGCCCCAGCCGGCAGGTACGCCTCGACAATTTTGATCTCGGCCTCTTCCTTTGTCGCCAGGTCTTCTCTTCCACCCTTGCGAAAGGCTTCCACGGATTCGTGGCGCTGCTTGGCAAGAGTCCGCAGCACGGCCAGCGCTTCCGTATCGTCAACGTCTTTTCCCCGTTCGACCTTCTTGTTCATCAGTGCGGCTTTCATCATGCGCAGCACGGAAAGCTTCAGTGCTTCCTGCGCCCGGAGGGCCGCCACCAGATCCTTCTCGACTGTCTCAAAGATGGACATAGATTCTTCCCCTTCTGGAATTCCCCGCGACTATATCATAAAGGCCGCGCCGGGGGAGGGGCTTGGGGAGTGGGTAGTGGATGAATTTAATGCTCTCGCCAAATGGCGGCTCGATCCGATCTCCGCTGAGCGAGCCTCTCGCTTGGGCAATAACTTACTTGGCTCATCCCGCAGAGGGACCAAGGATAAAAAAGGGTTGGGCAACATTTTCCGGACCTGTCATCCTGAACCCCGACGCCCTTTGTCGGGGTGAAGGACCTCGGTAGTTCAGTTCGCTCTGCTCCCCCACCCCGGTGAAATGCCGAG
>PLWR01000113.1 GCA_003165615.1 Acidobacteriota bacterium
TGCAGGCCCTCGCCGCCTTGAAAATTACTCCTCCCGGGCCTGTGCGCTTTTTCTTGAACGCCGACGAGGAGGTGTCAAGCATCGCCTTTCGCGAGGAATTGCTGGCGGCGGCGCGCGGCGCCCGGGCAGTGCTGGTGCTGGAACCCGCCGCGGCGCAAGGCGGCCTGAAAACCGCCCGCAAAGGAGTGGGGGAGTTCCAGGTCACCGTGCGCGGCCGCTCGGCTCACGCGGGGATCAATCCCTCGGCAGGGGTTAATGCGATTTCCGAACTGGCCCGGCAGATCCTGCGCATCGAAAAGCTGGCGCGCCCCCAGCGGGGGCTGACCATCAACGTGGATGTTATCCTGGGCGGCACACGCGTGAATGTGATCCCGGAGCTTGCCGTGGCGCGCGTTGATGTGCGCGTGCCCACCGCGCGCGACCGCGAGAAGATAGAAAGGCAAATGCGGGCGCTCGCACCTATTAATCGCGAGGCAAAACTGGAAATCACCGGCGGCGTCAACCGCCCGCCCCTGGAGCGGAAGATGGCGATCGCACTTTTCCGCAAGGCACATGAATTGGGACGCCAAATGGGCCTGGAGCTAAAAGAATCCGCAACCGGAGGAGGCTCTGACGGCAACTTTGCCGCGGCACTGGGAATCCCTACGCTCGACGGCCTGGGCGGAACCGGAGACGGAGCCCACGCGCGAAATGAGCACGTCGTAGTAAGCGAATTGCCCCAGCGCGTGGCGCTGCTGGCGGCCCTGATCGCATCGATCTAAAAAGGGCTGCGCCGAAGGCGCATTGGCGTGGGTAGGTAGCGCAGCGCAGCGAAGCCGCGCTGTGCTACCTGCTTTCCTTAAGACCCGTACTTCTTCACCACATAGTTTGCCACTTCCTCTTCGAAGTTGGGATAACTCATCCGCACCTCGTCTTGCAGCACGGTAGCGAAGTCGGAGGAAGCCATTTGTTTCAACATGCGGCGGACTTCGCCCATGCCGAAGGTGTCGCGAAGGTATTCGAGCGCGGCCAAAGACTTGGCGTAAACCAGCACGGCCTGATCGGGGGGGAGACTTACAAAGGACCCTTCCAGCGAAGCATAAGCGGGAATCTTCCCGGTGGCGAAGGCTCGCGCCAACTGGTTTCCCATGGCGGCGGTGGTGGAGCCTTCCTCAAGCTGAGCCAAACCCTCGTTGAACCAGGTGGGGCAATGGCCCAGGGTGATCTGGCGGACAAAGGAATGCGTCAGCTCATGCTTCAGCACGCGCGCCAGGTCCGGCGTCATTTGCGTCAGGCCGGAAACGGGAACGCGAATCTTCCCGTCATTCAAAGCGCCCACCCAGGCGGGGGTGCGGGTGATATCGCGGAAGGCCTGATTGGGATAAAGGATGGCGACGATGGCCTCCGAGGGGGAATAATCCAGGTCCAGCACCAGGTCCTGAAAGGAGCCATCCAGGCTATTCAAAATTGCGCCACTCAGTTTTTCGTTCTGCTGGCCGTCGTAGCGCAGCAGAAAATGCTCGCTGCGCAGTTCCGAATAAGAACCGGAAACGTCCCGCTCGCGTTGCGCCCTGGCCACCGCTTCCCGCAGTTGGGCATTGTCCTGAACTGCGAGCGCCTTGTTCCACTCCGTGATGGCTTGATCGAGATTTTCCATCCCGTAGTAAGCCGAGCCCAAAAGCACCCGAAAGTTCAGCGATTGGGGATAACGGTCCGCCTCCGGCAACAGCAGATCGACGGCTTCCAGATAATGCTCCTGCTTCCACAGCAGATAACCGAGTGCCAGCGTCAGGCCTGAATCGTGAGGCAGGTACCTGAGGGCCTCGCGATATTTGGTGATCGCTGCCTCCGGGTCACCCTTGTGGGTCAGGAATACCGCTGCTGCCTGGAAGCCCTGTTTCAGTTTGTGCAGGTTCTCCGGTGTGGGAGTGTGGACGGCTTCCGTCGCCAAGTGGGTGAGATAGGCCTCGTCCACTGCATCGTCGTGAATGACTTCCGATCCTTGTTCAATCGGCGAATCCACAGGCGGGGTGATGGGCAGGGGGACATCGCGACTTGGGCGGGTGGATCCCTGCGCGGCCGCCGCGGCTGGGGTTTCCGACTTCTCCACGTGGTCCACCAGGGCCTTCGGAACCGCGAATTCACCCCCGTCCGCTTCATAGTAGACTTGTTTCTCATCCTCTTTCGTAACCTGGGCGACAATCTTATTCCCATTCTTCAGGTAGATAACATCCGCAACCAGCAGGGAGGGAAACAGCAGAAGGGCGCAAAACATCATCCCGCCCCACGCGGCTTTCATGGGGGGTGCAAAGCGTTTCCGAGCATGGGGAAACCCTGCCATCCTCTCCGCATCATACAACAGGCTTCCGCGCTACGTCGAGTTGAGACCCGCCCGCTTCCGCGCTACAGTATGATGGCCATTCAAAAGGGGCGTGGTATGGGGTCCGGGAAAGTTTCGCCAAGGCAGATCGGCCGGATGGTTCGCAACATCGCGCTTTCCGCGTTCTGCTTGCTCGCTTGCACTCTTCACGCTGCCCCCCCGGCAGCGCCACAACCCCTCGAGCCCCTGGCACTGCTCAAGCAGTTGAACAGCGTCGCCCTGGACCCCGCGCAGGTCTATGCCATCCGCGACGCCCATATTACGCGCGGGCGGATGGACCTTTACCTTAATCGCGGCTTCATCGCACTCATGACGCCGGTGCAGGGCGAGGTCACGGGAGCGATTTTCTGGGGGGAAGGCGAAGTTTTGATGATCCCGCCCAACCGCGCCGAGAAGCGTAACCTTGCGCAGTTTACGCACTCACCCATCCTGGAAGAAAAAATCGATTCCGCCTATCTCCGCTTCACGGACCGCACCGCCCAGGAATTGCTGGCGGTATCGCGCCCGCCTGATCCGGATGATCCCGAGCAGCCCGGCCCCGTTATGGAAGAGTGGGCGGGCATGTCGAAGGCGCTGAATGTTGAAACCTCCGTGCGCATCCTCACCGACCTGCTCGGCGACCGCAACCATCCTTACTTCTACGCTCGTGTGAATGGGGAGAGCCTGGGTGTACTCGAGATGGTTGACGACGAGCGTCTGGATGAGCCTTTTTCCATCACCTCAGTACGCAAGGCCGGTTCCCAGACTTTTGCGGACACCTGGTGCTCATTCGCCACGTCCAGTCCGCATGGCGGCGCACCGGCGTCGTTGGATTCTGCTGCCCGGGCGCTGGCATACACTCTGGATGTGCACATTAAGTCCGACCACAGTCTGGAGGGCCGGGCGGATGTCCAGCTTGAATCGCGTTCGGCGCTGGATCGCGTCGTTTCCTTTGATCTTTCCCGCTGGCTTGCGGTCACAGGGGTTGAGGACGGCCTCGGGCAAAAAGTCATGGTCATTGGGGGTCAACCGCCAAGCGGAGCCTCGTCAGAGGCGCGCCCTTACGATCACATCGAAGTAGTGCTGCCCCACCCGCATCCCATCCGCGAGCGCTTTCATTTGATCTTCAGGTATCACGGCAACGTTATCGCCGACGTGGGAAACGGCGTGTTGTACGTTGGTGCGCGGGGAACCTGGTACCCCAACATCGATCTCGGCCTCCCCAGTCAGTACGATATGACCTTTCACTACCCGCGAAAGCTGATCCTGGTAGCCACCGGGGCCCGCGTCGAGGGAAAAACGCTGGAGGATGAATCTGAGAGCCGATGGCGGTCGGACGGCGTTTTCCGCATGGCAGGCTTTAACCTCGGCCCCTACACCTCGGTGGAGCGGCAGGCGGGCAAGACGAGCATCACGGTTTATGCCACACGGGAAGCAGAAACTTCATTGGAACAGCGGCGTGGCGAGGAGCCGGCAGCGCCTCTGGTGGTTCCTTCGCCGGTCCGAACCGTGATCAACCCGCTCCACACGGAGCCGTTGCCTCTCGCGCCCTCTGCCCTGCTGGGCAACGTTGCTGACACCGCTTCGCAGGCCGTGCAATATTATGCCAGCCTGTTTGGCCCCTATCCCTATCCTCGTTTGGCCATCGCCCAGGCGCCGGGGAGCTTTGGACAGGGCTGGCCCGAACTCGTGTATCTGTCCACGCTCTCCTTCCTTCCGAGAACTGAACGCTCCGAGCTGGGCTTGAGCCGGGGTGGCGGCGATCCCATGGGGCCGGGCATCATCGCGCACGAAATTGCTCATCAATGGTGGGGAAATCTTCTGGGTTGGCAGACCTACCACGACCAGTGGCTTTCCGAAGGCCTGGCCAGTTACGCGGCGGCTCTATTCGTGGCGCAGGGGAAAGACGGCAACCGCCAGTTCCGCGGCCTGCTGCATCTATACAAGGGCGATTTGCTGGCCAAAACCAGTGCGGGCGCAACGGTGGAGTCGGGCGGTCCCATCTGGCTCGGCAACCGGCTTTCCAGTTCTCTCGATCCGGAGGGATACTCCAACATCGTTTACAAGAAGGCCTGCTGGGTTCTCCACATGCTGCGGGGATTGATGACCGATCCCAAGACGGATTCGGACGCCCGCTTCTTTCGCATGTTGCGCGACTTCGTTGCCCATTACCAGGGCCAGTCGATCTCCACCGAAGATTTCATTCACCACGCGGAAAAGTATGTGACCCCGGAAATGGACCTGGAGCACAACCACAAGCTCGATTGGTTCTTTAACGAGTGGGTCTATGACACAGGGATACCGGAATACACTCTCAAGACTGACGTGCTCGCGCTGGCCAACGGCCAGTACATTGTGCAGGGGACCATCACGCAAAGCAATATTCCTGAAGATTTTGAAATGCCGGTTCGCGTACTAGCCCTTTACGCCGGCAACAAGCGTACGACGCTGGGGCAGGTGGTGGTGGGCTCGGCCGGAGCTCATTTCAAATTCACCGCGCCGCGAAAGCCCCTGCGCGTGATGATTGATGAGGAAAATTTGCTGGCGGTGGTGCACTAGGTACTTGTAGCCCCGGCCGTGAGGCCGGCGAGTGGACGTAGCGCCGACCTTGAGGTCGGCATGCGAATGCAATGCTGGCCGGTAGGTCGGCATATCCGGCCAAAATGGGCCGTCAGGCCGGCCTGTGAGTGCTGACCTCAAGGTCAGCGCTACATCCGAGGCCGCACGCTGTTCGGCCCTACATCTTCATTGAGCCCCAAAGGGGCGGCCTGGCACATACCGCCGCCACAGTCAAGGGGCCGAACGCGCGCAGTCTTGAATCCAAAATCCAAAATCTAAAATCGCCTTACCCCGGTGGCCAGTGAAACGTGCGGCCTCCCAGCACGTGGACATGCAGGTGGAACACCGATTGCCCCGCCCATGTGCCGTTGTTGATGACGGTGCGATAGCCCTTCGATTCCAGTCCCCGCTCACGCGCCAGTTTCGCCGCCACCAGAAAGAGATGTCCGAGCAACGCTTCGTCTTCGGCCAGGGCTTCCTTGAGGGACGGCAGGTGCTTGCGCGGAAGCACCAGCAGGTGGACCGGCGCTTGTGGGTGAATGTCTTCGATCACCACCGCGCGCTCATCCTCATGAACGATTTTGGCGGGGAGCTTGCGATCAATGACCCGGCAGAAGAGGCAATCTTCCATTAGTTCATCCTGACCACAAAGGTTGCGGTGGCAAAATTCGCGCTGCGCAGCTTCTCCGCCAAATCACGAGCCCCGCTCTCCGTACTCTCATGGCCCACGCGCACGCGGTAGAACAAGCCGTCGCCACGGTCGAAACTCTGGATCACGACCGGCGGGAAGCTTGCCTCAATCAAAGCCTTCAAGCGGCTGGCATTGGCGGGATCGCGAAAAGCGCCGACTTGCACGGCAAAAACGCCGGGCTCCGAGGTGTCACCGAGTCCCAGAATTTGCAGCCGCACGCGGGCAATGCCGTTCATCCCCATAGCCTGCGCCGCGGCATAGGAGAGATCGATGATGCGGCCCTCCACAAACGGCCCCCGGTCATTGATGCGCACGGTCACGTCGCGGGCGTTCTCAAGGTCGTGGACGCGCACCTGGGTGCCAAACGGCAGGGTGCGATGCGCCGCCGTCATGTCGTACATATTGTAAATCTCACCGCTTGCCGAGTGCCGCCCGTGATAGGGATGGCCATACCAGGAAGCGATGCCCTCTTCCCCCTGAACGATGGGCGCCGCCGGGCCGCGTGGGGACGCTGGCGTCGTGGTGGGAGCGCCCGGCGAGGGGATGTTGCGAGTGGAAGGAGCACCCGTTCGGTGGTGGTGCAGGCAGCCCGTGGCGCAGAACAGCATCACCATCGCCAAGCCGATCCGGACAGCGGGGGAATGCAATCGCACGAGCGGTCCTTCCGTGACGTGTCTCAGCACGGCGTCAGGGTTTTGCCTTTTCCTTTTCCAATTGCTCTGCCATTTTCGTCAGGCGCTCTGCGGACTTTCTTAGGAACTCCGCCGCCTCCTTCTTAGTTTCGGGACGGACTTCATCGTTAAAAAACTTCCGCAGCTTGTCGAATTCGCGATCTACGGCGCGCCCTGCATCTTCGAAATTCATGACCCTCTCCAATCTTATTGTGTTTATTCTAGCCAAGCTACGGGCGCGCCACAAATGAAATTCCTGGAAGGATAGTCCGAGGTCCGGAGTCCGATGTAGAGGCGGCTTTACGCCGCCATTTGGCGAGGTAAACTCAGGCTTGCCCAAATTACGATCCGTTCACCGAGGGGCGATCTGCGGCTTCGCCGCATGCTATGCGGAAAGGCTACGCCTTTCCGTGGCAGGAGAGCACTCACTAACCCCCTCGGCGCTGCCGGGAAGGCTCAGCCTTCCCGGCAGCGCCGAGGGGAGAAAATGGGCAAATTG
>PLWR01000509.1 GCA_003165615.1 Acidobacteriota bacterium
TACGAAGGCACCAACCAGATCCAGCGCGAGGAATTGTCCAAAACGCTCATCAGCAACTTCCACTCCCGCCGGCCCGTCGCCAAAGCGGCATAGGAGCGAATTTCTTATTTGGGGCTTGGGAGGGTGGGGTGGACGCCTGGCCCATTGTGGATAATCCACTGATGCCCGATGCAGCCCGATACAGTCCAATGATTTCCTTCGGAAACTTCATCTAACTCGTTTGTATTCAATAGTTTGGATGAGTTTCACTATCGCTTCTCCTTTGTTTTGAATGAGTTACCTAAGACATGTCTTCATTCTTAGGGACTCTTTGTCGGTATTCGCCGCAGCGGGGTTCGGAATTTGCCGACCCGGAAGAAGCAAGTGTAGCGCCGACCTGTTTTTGCGGTATGCGGCTTTTCCTGCCAGCCCGCCGGCTAAAGGGCGAACTACCGTATCCCACCCCAGCCCGCAAAGCGGGCGAAAGATCGTAGCCCATGGCGCGAGCCGTGGGAGAATGGGCCCCCCACCCCCGCGCGAGCCCCGGCAGGGGCGAAAGAAATCACGACCAAATGTAGCGCTCATCGTAGGCGATGCCATTCTTCTTGAGAAAGGCGATCAATTCCTCCTGAAAGGTGACGCGGCGGTGATGCTTCTCCTGATTGCCGATATATCGCACAACAGATGGCGCCAGAGAATGGCTGACACTGAATGCTCCATAGCCAGTTTGCCAGTCGAATCCGGGAAAACCCCGGCTGCGGTGGAGCCAGCGTGAGGAATTGGTTTACACCACCCGCAGGGCATCAGCCGTCGCCACCGTGGGCGGCATCGAGCAGAGCAAATGCACGTGATCGGGCCTGGCATTTGCGGCCCGGAGTGCGCCAAGTTTGCATCTCGTACCTAGGAAATCACGTGGCCATGGCATACATTTTTGATACAATCCTGGGTTAGAGGTAAGGAACGTGCTGTTTGGAAACAGTTACCCCGCCAATGCGAATGGCCTGAGGCCCCTCTTCACAGTCGGGCATTCGATTCTGGAATTCCAGAACTTTGCCGCACTGCTAAAGGATCACGGCGTTGAGCTGGTGGTGGATGTGCGCAGCACACCCCAGAGCGCGCGCCTGCCGCATTTTAGTATGCCTGCCTTTGAAATACTGCTACGTGCCGAACACCTTGACTACCTTTTCCTGGGAGAAGAATTGGGAGGCCGCCCAGACGACGCGGACGCCTATCGCCCCGATGGACTGGTGGATTACCGGGCGCGCCGGAAATCCTACGCCTTCCAAGCGGGCCTGAACCGCCTGGAGAAGGAATTGGAGAGGCGACCGGTGGCAATGATGTGTGCGGAGGAAGACCCACTGGAGTGCCATCGCTTTCTTATGGTCGGTCCCGAACTGACCAAGATGGGAGTCTTTCCGGCGCACATTCGCAAAGGCTCACGCATTGAAACCCAAAAGGCCGCTGAGAATCGGCTGCTTGCCGACACTGGCTTCGAGGCCGTGGCAGCCGATACGCTTTTCCCCGGAGCTCGCACCGACGCCTTGGAGGATGCCTACAAACTTCAAGCTGAAAAATTTGCCTTCCGCGCTAAACCCTTCGTTCTCGACACCTGGTAGCGTGCCAATGACGTCAACCCTATTCACGATAGGCTTCACGAAGAAGACGGCCGAGGAGTTCTTCCGGCAGCTGCAAGAGGCGCAAGTCCAGAAACTGATAGACATTCGAGAGAACCGCGTCGGCCAACTGGCGGGATTTGCCAAGTTTCCTGACCTCGCCTTTTTCCTGCAGCGAATTGCGGGAATCGTTTACGACTATCAACCAATCTTTGCGCCCAGCCCTGAAATCCGCGATGCCTACCGCCAATCGCACGATTGGGGACAATACGAGAATTCGTACGCGGAGTTAATGGCGCAACGGCAGGTGATAGAACAAGTAGACCCTGCGGCATTTGAAGGAAGAGTTGCGCTCCTCTGTTCTGAGGCAGAGCCGGGAAAATGTCATCGCCGCCTGGTGGCCGAGATGCTGGCGCAACATTGGATTTCGCAAGGGCACCAGATCGAGGTCAAACATCTGGTCCTGGCCAAGTCCGCGCCTCGAAAGAGACGAACAAAGGCCATGCATGCGAGAGCTGATTCTATCTGACATTACGGAGATGGGTTCGGGGCTATGCGTAATTGGCATCGAGCCCGCGTGTGAAGATTTGTTTCGTTCCATTCGGCCTATTCCATCACGGGGCTTCGCATGGGAAAGGTCGTTGCCTCACCAGCGTGGCAATGGGGTACGTTTCGCTTCGCGTCCCACATCAGTTTCCCCGCCGCACATTGAGGATCAGAACACCTTTGGGCTGCAAGCAAGTGGCAGATGCCTGAACGAACTGGAGTTAGTCGGCATCCTTCAACGGGCCGAGGTTTCGGAAGATTTGGAAGGACTTTTCGGGTGCGGATTGCACGCTGACACAAACGGCGGCAACGCATGGGTGGATGCGAGCCAGGCAGATAGGTCGATTTGTGGTTGCCTGTACAGAAACCTGCGATTCCTGGTCTTCATGGACCCCAGCCGCATAACACTGCGGGGCCGCCTGGTTCTGACTTCTGGTGAAACACTCAATAGCCTTCCCGTTGTTGACCGGGAGTGGCGACGCTTCATGGATGAGGTCATGCAGCGGCTGGCAAAGGCGGAACGCCATATTGACCTCGATCGTTATCTCAACCGCTTCATCCGCCCAAAACTTCTGCAGGCTCTCCATCGATTTGCGCGGATAGGACTGGCGAGACCTGGCAACGCACACAAGTGCTGGCTGATGCTTGATTCTCTGTTTCCACAGCCAGATGCTTCATGGTTGGATGTTCTCTGATCAGTGGGATGGCTTCCTATGGGTCCAGTGTTTGACATGGAAAGTGCTCTTGCAACAGCTCGAAGCTCTGTTGCAAATAAGCTTTCTCCCCTCTCCAATGACGACGCAGACCTTGTTGCAACAGGCGCGCTCGACTCCATGGCTTGGGTGGATGTGTTGGTCGGCATCGAATCGGCCACTGGGATTCACGATTTGGGAAATCCGTGGCCGGAGAATCGCCCGAAGAGCATTCGTGTGCTTGCGGAAATGATCCATGAAGCCCAGAACTTACCCGCTGGAGAAGAGGTTCGGGCGGATGGGCGATTGCAGACCAGGGCAGATGGGAGAATTTCAATCGCCGGCTGGGCATACTCATTGGGCTCGCGGATAATGAGCGCAGAACAGATCGAGCGTGACTTGGGTCTTCCCCTGCACAAAATCCGCGATGGGGCAGGAATCCATAGTGTGTGCCTTACTGTCGAAACTGAAGATGAACTTGCTTTGGCTCAGAGGGCATCGGAAATTGCTCTGGAAATGGCTGACGTTTCCATCGAAAACATTGACTTGCTGGTGGCGACCAGTACCACCTTTCTTGCATACCCTTCGTTTGCCGCGTCTCTGCACTCAAGACTGCTTCTGCCGGAAACCAGCGGCGCTTTAGACGTCGGGGGAGCATGCGCGGGCCTGATTTACTCCCTTTCGGTGGCCAAGAGTCTGCTCTCAATGTCATCACAGGCGGTGGCGCTGGTGGTAGCTTCCGAAGTTCACAGCCGAAGGCTCAACGCGCCTGATGTGCCGGGAGAGTTTCGGGGGCTATTCGGCGATGGGGCGTGCGCGTTGGTTCTCACCAAAGGCGGCGATGCTGAGCGCAACGGCAAGCTGAGCCTCCGTGAATTCGTGTCGGGCTGTTCTGGAACTTTTGCGTCTTCGCTGGGCGTTAAGGTGACTGCGAACGGCTCTTTGGGCGTTGAATTCAAGGGTGAACAACTTGCTCACGCCGCCCTTACACAAATGGATCGCATCATTGGGACTTTGGAAACACTGAGTTCGAAACCACGAAATGAAGTGGATTATTTTGCACTCCATCAACCCAATCCTCGGGTCGTTGAAATTCTCGCTGAGCGAGCCAAAATTTCACTGGATAGAGTCCCTGTAATTTCAAGGACCAGCGGGAATCTGGGCTCCGTAACCTGCGGCGTCAGCCTGTGCCAGGCACTGACCAGCCTTCGCGCAAATGGAGTCCAATCACAAACGTCCCTCATCTTTATGGCGGCGGTCGCTCCGGGCTTGATTTGGGGCGGCACCTACTGGAATTGATATGTGGCACGTGAACCGTGGCAACGCGAGAGGCGATCTACAGGACCGAGCGCACCACGCCTCCCTCGGCGCGGAGGGCGGCGCCGTTGATGATGGCGCCTTGGTGACTGGCGACGAAGGTTACGACGGCCGCAACTTCTTCGCGGCCTGGCGCAGACCTCTGATTTTGGAGGTCTGCGATCTCCCCAAGGGACTCTGTTCCTGTCAGGCATGTGCAGGCTTTCACCTACGACAATCTCTACCGGATCGTGACGCCGCAGAGCAGCGCCACTTCGGGCACGTACGGTTGCGGTCAAAGCATTCCCACGAACGGATGTAGCCCTCACGGTCCCCAATGGGGTTTAAGGAAACAGCTCTCCCGTTTGTCACCTTTCCGAAAAGTCACCCACTACCAAAAAATTTCAGACTGTACCCCCACCTTTGGTTTACGTTTCTTCTCCCCAACTGCCCGATTCCGCTAGAATAGACAATCTTGAGTGGTGGCTTGGGAACGCCGGAAAAATTCGACTCGGCAGCAATCTATGCGCATCGGAGTAGACACAGGCGGCACGTTCACGGATTGCGTGGTCTTGACCGGAGGGCGGGTCAAAGTCCTGAAGGTTTTTTCCACTCCCGCGGATGCCAGCAGCGCCATCGTTCAAGGCGTCCTGCAACTGGCGGGGGAGGGAATCCCCGCTCGCCGTGGCAGGAGCAAGGATCATTCGTTGCGGGGAAGGGAAGACGCGCGTTCCGTCCTGGAAGTTATTCATGGAACTACCGTGGGCACGAACAGCCTGCTGGAGCGGCGTGGCGC
>PLWR01000694.1 GCA_003165615.1 Acidobacteriota bacterium
TCATCCTGGTTGCTGGAACGCGCCAAAGCCGTCTCCAGCGTAATCGCTTTCTGCATGTAACACTGATAAAGCGACTGGTTAAACGTCTGCATCCCAAACTTGTCCTGGCCCGATTGCATGGAAGAGTAAATCTGGTGAATCTTATCTTCACGAATCAGGTTGCGTATGGCGGGGTTGGGGACAAGGATTTCCATGGCCATGACCCGGCCCCGTCCATCCGCCCTCGGCAGGAGCGCCTGGCAAAGGATGCCCTCCANNGTGTGCAGCGTGCCGAACACCAGGTGACCGGTGCTGGCGGCGGTCAGCGCGAGTTCGATGGTTTCCAAGTCGCGCATTTCACCAATCAGCACCACATCCGGATCCTCGCGAAGAGCCGCGCGCAAAGCATTGGAAAAGGAATGCGTGTCAGCATGCACTTCCCGCTGGTTCACCAGGCATTTCTTGTGCGGATGAATGAATTCGATGGGGTCTTCGACCGTAAGCATATGCTCGTGGCGGGTTTCGTTGATGGAGTCGAGCATGGTGGCCAGGGTGGTGGACTTGCCGCTGCCCGTGGGCCCGGTCACCAGGATGAGTCCGCGCGGCTTTTCGCAGAGTTTGTGCAACACCGCAGGCAGCTTGAGCTGGTCAAAGGTCTTGATCTCGAACGGAATCACGCGGAATACGCCGGCCACCGCCCCGCGCTGGTTGAACAGGTTGCCGCGAAAGCGGGCGATGTTCTTAATGCCGAAGGAAAAATCGAGCTCGAGGCCCTCTTCGAACCGGTGCTTCTGCGCATCCGTCAGGATGCTGTAAGCGAGCTGCTTGGTTTCCGCGGGGCCCAGGGGCGGAACATCCTCCAAGGGCTTGAGCTCGCCGTGCACGCGGATGCGCGGCGGTGAGTTGGTGGTCAGGTGGAGGTCCGATCCTCCCGAATCGACCATCCGCTTCAGCAATTCGCTGAGGGTTGGTAAAGGCATCCCTTTGGCTCTCCTTTTTGGCGCTCCCCTCTCCTCGTCCCCGAGGCAGGTTAGAGCACGGTTTCACGAAAGACTTCTTCCAAGGTCGTCTGCCCGGTCTTGGCTTTGATCAAGCCACTCTTCCGCAAACTGATCATCCCCTGCTCGATGGCCTTCTTACGCAATTCCAACGCCGAGGCGCCCACCAGAATCAGCTCGCGAAGCTCGTCGGTGATTTCCAGCACCTCGTAAAGCCCACAGCGTCCCTTGTACCCTTTGTTGCCGCAGGTACCGCACCCCGCGCCTTTGTAAACCTTCACGGTCTTGGCCTCTTCCGGCGTATAACCGGCGTCAATGAGCAACTGGGGAGAAGTATCATCCACCACCTTGCAATCCGAGCAAATCCGGCGCACCAACCGCTGGGCGACGATCATGTGGACGGAAGTGGCCACGAGAAATGGTTCAATGCCCATGTTCATCAAGCGCGAAATGGTGGAAGGTGCGTCATTGGTGTGCAGGGTCGATAGCACCAAGTGGCCGGTCAGGGCCGCTTTGATGGCGATTTCCGCCGTTTCAAAGTCCCGGATTTCGCCCACCAGGATAATGTTGGGATCCTGCCGCAGGAACGAGCGCAGCGCCGCGGCGAAATTCAGCCCGATCTGCTCCTTCATCTGCACCTGATTGATACCGTGCAACTGAAACTCCACCGGGTCTTCCGCCGTTAGGATGTTGGTGTCCTCCTTGTTGAGCTGAGAGATCGCGGAATAGAGGGTGTTGGTCTTGCCGCTGCCAGTGGGCCCGGTCACCAGCACCATGCCGTAGGGTTTGAAAATCGCTTTGGTGAACTTGTCGAGTGACTCCTGCTCAAACCCCAGCTTGGTCATGTCGAGCCGCAGGTTTTCCTTGTCCAGCAACCGCATGACGATTTTCTCGCCGTGCAGGGTGGGAAGGACCGAGATGCGGAAATCGAGCTGCTTCTTCTTCCCGTCCTTCACCATCTTGATCATGATGCGGCCGTCTTGGGGCAGCCGCTTTTCCGAGATATCCAGTTTCGACATGATCTTGACGCGGCTGATAATGGCATCGCGCAGTTTGAAGGGGGGAGTCATCATATTCTGGAGAATGCCGTCAATGCGATAGCGGACGCGATATTCCTTTTCATAAGGCTCCATGTGGATATCGCTTGCGCCACGGTTCACCGCTTCCTTTAGTATGAAGTTAACCAGTTTGATGACCGGCGCTTCCTCGGCCGCCTTCTCCATTTGCGCCAGGTTCAGTGATCCATCCTCGTCGGCTTCCAGCTCCAGGCTTTCGGCCTGGCCCTCGTCAATGAAGTTGACGAGATCTTCCATCTCTTTCTTACGTTCCTGGTCTTCCACGCTGCCGTATTGCTTCTTGATCGCTTCCAGGATAGCGGCTTCCGAAGCCACCACCGGCTCAATATTAAAGCCGGTCATGAACTTGATGTCGTCCATGGCGAACACGTTGGTGGGGTCCACCATGGCAAGGGTCAAGGACGATCCCACCCGGCTGAGCGGCAACACTTGATACTTGGCTGCCGTATCCATGGGAATCAGTTTGGTAACATTGGGGTCAACCTCAAAATAGGCAAGGTTAATAGACGGCACACCATACTGGCGTGAGAGGACCGCAGTCACCTCATCGTCATTTAGAAAACCCAATTTGACCAGGGAATTGCCTAACCTTCCCCCGTTCGTCTTCTGATGTTCAAGCGCCTGCTTGAGTTGATCAGGGGTAATCAGGTTTTCTTTGAGAAGGATTTCCCCGAGCTTACCCGACATTCACAGACCCCCATGCTCTCCGGCATGACTTTTTACCTACGGCAACAGTTCTCCGCCCCCAATGTGACTTCATGGCAAGTGTCTGAAAGCCACACACTTAATTGGCATCGTAAGGAACTCCGGGCGAGTTGTCAAGGCGATTCCCATGGCGCTGGTTTGCACCGGGATAACAAATTCCCTGAAGACCGTTGGTTCTCTTTTGCCGCTCCGCCACCATGCGCAACCCGCGCGCCCTGTGCACCTTCGCGCCCAGCCTCAGGGCATCTGGTGGTAAGCCTGCCGGATGGTGTCAACGCCTGCCGCATAGGCCGGATGCGGCCTGAAATCCGGGGGCGTTCCCCACGCATATCCGAAGAAATCGCAGCCCGCCTCGAACCACTTTTTCCACGTCTTCGGATCACTCACCCCATCTTGTCTCCCCACCACGGTCGTCATCACGCGCTGATGGGGTTGGCGAATCTTCAGGAGCCAGGGCACGACCTCATCGGAAGACTCGGCCAGCAGCATGTCACTTTCGTTCAGCATGGGGTGGTCAACCCACAGAGCCTCCGCCGGCTTGCGGTAAGGCACATTGAAGTAGATTCTGGTTTCGGGACTGGCGTCATGGACGGCCTCGCGGATGCGATGAAACTGCCTGGCCATCACGGTGCGTTTGTACAGCAAGCTTTCCTCAGGAGTTATTTTCGCCGCATCATCCGGCATATCCCGCCCGACGATTTCCTTGAAAGGACGTTTGACGAACCAGGCAGGCTGCACGGCGAAGTCGTTGGGATGCAGGTTGCCATACACAAACCAGTCGAAAGCAATCCAATCAACCGGATAGAGTCGAAGGAACTCTGCGACGCGGGCGCACAGCAGGTCTGTCCAGGGACTCTCCGGCGCCAGCA
>PLWR01000737.1 GCA_003165615.1 Acidobacteriota bacterium
CTCGGCCAGCTTCCTGAAAGACGCGCTTTCTCTGGCCAGGGTTTCGAGGAAGAGTCGCCGGCTCCTTTCGACTTTTTCACAGTCCTTGGCACTTTCGTCCTTCGCCCCCTCCCGAGCCCTATCAAACATGCCCGTCAAACGCCTACCCATGTAACTGGGTTTTTCCCCATAAACCGCCTTGAGCATCCAAGAGTCCTCCTCCCGAAAGCCCTCGGTTTCAACCAAATGCTCAATAACCTCCAGACATTCTGTGATCTGATTCAAGATTTCGTCTGAGGGACGAAGCGCCGCCAGCCCCATATTATGGGACAGGATATCGTTTCCCACTCCGGCCAAACCCTTGCCGTAGTTGGCCACTTTCCATTCTCGCTCGATCTCGAATTCGCGTCTCTTGGAAGCCAGAATTCCAGCTTCTGCGCGCATAAGTCTTTGCCTGCGCCAGCGAATCTCCGCCATGTCTTCAACCAACATCTGCTCGAATCCGTCCTGGGGGCAAAGAGCTTGGCGAAGGGATTCGCTGAGCTGCTCGAACGCGGCAGGATCCTCGCCTAGCTCTTTCATGCTCGCCACGGGTAGCCGGGCAAACACGCCATATTTGATAGCATTGCGGCTGGAGTGCGCCTTGCCCAGTTTTGTTTGAGGTCCGGTTGATTTGAGACTGTTAGCGCGATTCGCCGCCTGTAATCGCGGAGTCGTCTTCTTTTGGATGAGACTCATTGTTCGCTCTTCGCCCGTAGTGGCCTTCGATGGCCATCGGACCGACTATTATCTATCCAGTTTAGCACGATGCTCCGTATTTCACGAAGCTTCCCCCTATGTCTGATGGCCAGCCTCTAAAACGGGTTGAGCCATTACCATAAGTCCGTCGCAGCGCCCGCAGCCACCCCGGCGTGTGGAACACCGAGGATTGTGGATGCCTTTCGAGAAACTCGGCCCAGCGCCGGTCGCCCAGAGGGTCCAATCTGTTCACACTCATACCCGATTCCGTGAACCTGTGCCGGTCGCCTCCAGACTCACGATCCTGTCAGCTGGCTCGCTGCCGGTTTCCCCATTTGCCGAGTCCATGTTTCCAATCCAGCGCTCCAGCGCAGAATCTTGTGCCGATGCCCGGTCGATTACATTACCGCCTCATTCAACTTCTTGAGCTCGACGAGCCGATTTCGTATAGGTGTTGATAAGCGCCGTGGAGCCGCCGGGCTCTCAGTGTAGGGCAACTTGTTCCCGATCCAGAAACGTCCGGTGCCACAATTCGAGGGTTAGCAAGGAGAATACCTCGGGAGAGTAGTCAGCGCCGCCTGCGTTCGCTTTGAGCAACCTCGTAACCGCCTCCGGCTTGAAATAACCTCGCTGGATTGTCTTACGGTCCGTCAGCACGGCCCAGATGATATCCTTGAAATCGTTCCGAATCCATGAATGGTAGGGCACGGGAAACCCGGTCTTTTTCCGGTCGCGGATTTCAGGGGGGATTCGTTTGGTCAAAGCTCTTTTCAGAATGTATTTTGTCTTAAATCCGTGCAGCTTGAAGCTGGGCGGCAAGGAGGCTGCGAATTCCAGTACCTGATGGTCCAGTAAAGGTACGCGGAGCTCCAGCGAGTTGGCCATGGTCATCTTATCGGCCTTGATGAGCAGGTCATCCGGAAGCCAGGTCTTGGTGTCAACGTAAAGCATTTGGTCCAGGTCTTCCAACCCTTCCACTGCCGCGAAGCAGTTACTTGCCACACGGGCGGGACCATTGCCGTTGACGGAAGCAAGGAACTCCGGCGCGTAAAGCTCAGATTGATTGCGGTTGAAGAATGAAAAAGGGTTGGAGGTGCGGCTGTAGTAGTACTTGCTTAGGGGAAGGTTCATTAGCGGCACATACCTCCCGAAACTCCTCAATCCGGCGAGCTTTCCCAGGCCCGCGGCGACAACTGCGGCCGGCCGGGCCAGCGGTCCTAAGGCACGCTTGAACTTCTCCAGCCAGACAAGGTTCCGGTAAGTTTGGTACCCCGCGAAAGCCTCGTCTCCGCCTTCTCCTGAAATCAGCACCGTGACGTGTTGCCGGGCCAGCTTGGACACATAGTAGAGGGCAATGGCAGGAGGCTCGCAAACGGGTTCTTCCATGTACCAAACGTACTTGGGCAGAAAATCCAGGAAGTCACGCGCCGTGATCGTCATTTCATAATGCTTCGTCCCATACTTCCTGGCTGCGAGGCTGGCGAAAGGGCGCTCATCGGTACACAGGGTTCCTTCAAAACCAATCGTGAAGGTGCTGATTTGTTTGTTGGTTTCTTCGACGGCGAAGCTCAACATGGCTGTTGAGTCGACCCCTCCGCTGAGCAGCACGCCGACAGGCACGTCGCTGATCATGTGGTCGCGGACAGTTTCCCGCAGGAGTTCCGTCAACTGGCCTGTGCAATCGTCCAAGCTCTTGCCGGGCTTGAATTTGTTGAACTGCAGGTCCCAGTACTGCTTGATGCTCAGTTTTCCGTCCTTGGCAATTAGATAGTGCCCAGGACTGAGCTTCAAAATGTTCTTGAAGAGTGTCTTCTCGCCCGGCGGATACTTATAGGTCAAAAAGGTCGCCAGAGCGCTGGGATCGGCCGTCCGGGTGACGGAGGGATCCTCCAGAAGAGCTTTGACCTCCGAGGCAAAGATCAAGGCTTCGTTGCTCAGATGATAGTAGAGAGGCTTTATTCCCACTCGGTCCCGGGCCAGTAACAGAGTTTTCGTTCGCTCATCCCAGATTGCAAAAGCAAACATCCCCCGAAGCCTGGAGGCGCACTCCGCGCCGTATTCTTCGTAGAGATGGACGATGACTTCCGTATCGGAGGCCGTGTGGAACTGGTGCCCGCGTTGAAGAAGGGATGCCCTGAGCTCCTTATAGTTATAGATCTCGCCGTTGAAGACAATCCAAACCGTGCCGTCTTCGTTTCCAATGGGTTGCTTCCCTGTGCTCAGATCGATGATGCTCAATCGCCGGTGCCCAAGCCCCACCGGCCCGGAGATATATAGGCCATCGTCATCCGGACCCCGGTGCCGCATGGCTTGCATCATCCGACCCAGCACGTCCCGGTGGGAGGAATCCGGGAGCCCGTTCAGGTTAAGCTTTCCACAGATTCCGCACATCAGCTATGTACCTCAGTATCTTCCGGCGCCCAACAAAGTCATTGAAAGTCTCTGGCCGGACGCTGGCGTCAAAATGCCACCCGTTAAGATACAGGTAAGGTTCCTCAAAATGCGATTTAACCTGCTCTGCCTTACTCGCCAAGTAAATCACGCCTCAAGTCGTGTAGGGCTTGCCTGGATTCGCTGGCGCGAGGCGCCCCTTACCGCGGTGCCTCCATTTGGAATCCGACTAAGCGGGCTGATCAAGCCCCGCTGCCCAGCGCAGAATCGCTATCCACTTTGAGAACGCCAGGTAGAACAATTGCTGTCTGCGAATGACCAATGCAATTGGAAGGAGCAGCGTGATCACGAGCAGACGACATGCGGCCGCTGCTCCCATGGCTAGCTTATAGATCAAACTGTAGACCGGACCACGTGTTTTCCTCAAGAACTGCAACACTGCCTTCTTCTGCATGATCGTGGCCCATTGTCTGGCATCCTTTTGTTTGCTGCTCCCGCCACCGTAATGGACCACCGTTGCGGCCTTGACGTAGTAGGTCTTAAACCCGAGTTGGCGCACCTTATAACAAAGGTCCAGGTCCTCTGCGTACATGAAATACTCGCTGCTAAACAAGCCCACCTTCTCCAATACCTGACGTTTGATCATCAGGCAGGCTCCTGACACCATCTCTACTTCGCTTACCCCGCTCTCCCGTGAAAAGAGATGTGCGATACCCCACATTCTTAGCCAGGGCAGGCGCACTCTCAACCATTCCCAACTCAGGGTCTGATTGAGGATGGTAGGGAAACGCTGGACAGAGCAGGTGTCCAGCGCTAGGTCGGATGTCAACAGGCTACAGCCAACGATTCCGGCGTCAGGAAGCGATTTCAAGTGCTCAAGCAGGGTCGTGATGGCAGGGCCAATCACGCGAGTATCAGGATTCAGAAAAAGAATGAAGTTACCGGAGCTGTGCTGAACTCCGAGGTTATTTGCCATTGCGAACCCTAGATTCTCGGCGCTCTTGATGAGATTTATTTCGGGAAATTCCAGCTTAACCAGTTCAGCTCGACCGTCAGGCGACGCGTTATCAACGACGATAATTTCAAACGGCAAGTTATGGGTGTTGGCGTATACGCTCCGCAGGGATTCGCGAAGATAATCCGTCGAGTTCCAGTTCACAAAAATGATGGATAACTCTGCCATGGGCATTGGGACTGACGGGGAGGGAAAGGAAGCTTGCGGGTTCACCGGAGAATGGGGGCAGCGTTGAACTGGCTTGGATCAGATGCGAAAATATCCGATGGTTCGCTATTCAACGCCAAATGGTTTCACGCCCCAGCAGTCTGGCGAGCTGCTGGCTGCGAATATAGCCGATGAGTCCTGGGTCGTTTACCTGGGGAATCCTTCTAAAATAGCCCGAAACGAAGCCCCAAAGCATACCGGCCGACCCGACCAGGACAGGCCTGGTCAACAGTCGCTTGACACACTTCGCCAGCATGTAAAGCGGGTGATAGCCAACGATGTAACTTCCCCGCCCGCATTTTACGCTGTCTTGCCATGCCCCATAAGCTTCCCCCACGAGACGATGGTGCTGGGATCTGACATCCGGAAACGACTGGGTGGTCCACCCCAGCATATGCGCCTTAACTTCGTCGATGGTATCCCAACCCGGAATCTTTAAGAGCCCGCCAATGGCTTCCCAGCATGCTCTTCGGTAAATTTTCGTGGCGCCCCGGACATGAAATAGAGGGTTTTCCTCAATGCGCGCTTCATCGTTATCCAGATTATACAAAGTGCCGCCGCCAATCCCCAGGCGTGGGTTCTGGCGAAAGTGATCGAAACAATTCTCGAAGTAGTCCTCAGCAAACGTCAAGTCACCATCCAGCTTTACCACGAAATCCCAGTCGACGCGCGAAATGGTCTCGTATCCGTCATAAAAGGCTTCGACGACCCCCGCGCCTGCCTGCCGGAAGCCACGATTCTTCCGTTGAATCACCCGGATCCATTCTGTCCCTTCGGTGTGCTGCTTAACAATCGCCGCGGTTCCATCGGTGGAGCCGTCATCAACGATAATCCACTCCACCGGCAGAATTGTTTGTTTCAACATCGGCGCGATGAGTAATGAGATGAATTCTCCCTCGTCGCGCACCGGCGTGATCACCACATACTTCGGAACCACAAGGGCAGATTGGGTCGTCACTTGCACATTTTCCTGCTCCACTGCGTCGACCCTCAAAACTGACACTCTAAAGAATCCTTAGCTCCGCACCCAGGAACGGCAAGCCCCCAATCGCTGCTCTTGAAAATGTCAGGAGCTCCGTCGGAAGAGTTAAACAACCCGGGCACCAATTACGGTAAAGGCGTTTGCATCCGCGGAAACTTCCTTGCCAGGCACGGGCTGCTTATCGTTGGCGCGGGATTCATTGTTGACGCACACGGCCGAAATCATTGCCAGGGTAAGACACCAGACAACCACGGTCTGGTCAAAATAGGAAATGCCCAGGAAGGCCGCGACTTGAGCAAGCAGAACGGCACCCAACATCCATATTCTACCTTCGCGCATGAGATCACCTTCGGCTTTTTTTCGCGCGAGGCCGACGGCGCGAAATCCGCGTTTGATGGTCAAAATCAGAAAAAAGAACGCCACCACGCCGCCGGATATGCCCGTGGCGACGTACTGATTAGCCGAATCCCACGTGTCAATGCCCCATGTGTCATTCTCTCGAGTTCCAATCAGCCACCAATCCTTAAAATGCCTGATGAATTGGTCAATCAACTCGTACCGGTGCCATCCCGTCGAACCTTCCGTGATATTGAAGCGTACAAGGACATGCCAGATCGGGTTGTGCATTTTCAACTGCAACAGAATCATGCCAATGACAATCCACCAGCGCACACGCTTCATATTATGTCGAAAGCGCCAGGCGCCCAACCCGGCAAGCCCTCCCATAACCGCGCCGATCGGCGTGCTGGAGGCCGAGGTAATAACCATAATCGCGGCCGCCGCCGTGCCGATGATGGCCAGCCCCTTCTGGCGCTTCCCCCACCACCAGAGGCCAAAGAACAGGGGGAACATGGTTGCCCCGAAGGTTCCGGCGAGGATGGGGTGGGCAAAAGCGGCCTGGGCTCGAATATGCCCCTTCCTAACCTCCGGGTCCTCGTTGATCCCCCCGAACAGCGCGAAGACGTTCTTTCCGAAGACATGCTCCCCCAACATACACACTGCCAACACCACCATGATGACCGCAAGGACCGTGGTAGCTCGATCCACATCTTTCCAATCGCGGATTAATGCTCGCAGGACCAGGTACAATCCCACGGTACTAATCAATATCCCCATGCGATTAAGGAACGCCTCCCCAGTACCCCATAGAATCGTGTAAGCAACGACTCCTGTGACCCCGCAGAGGATATAGGCGCGGTCGATGGGATTGAATTTCCAGCCCCACTCGCGCGGCGTCCCTGCCAGGGCGCCAAAGATGGCGATGGTGCCGCCCAAGAGAATCAGAATACGCGAAATCATAAAGTGCAGGCCGGCAACCACGAATACCTGCGACCGGGGAATCAAAACCACACCGGCAAGGAAAGGAATGATCATGTACTTCCGCGGCAGGATAAAGATCAAGAGTATTGCCAGGGCGGCGAGAATGAGGCCTGCCGGCCCGATCAGGGTTTCTTGCAGCCCACCACCTGGAGTGAAATTTTCAGGCATATTCTTATGAGTTCCGTGAACGGACCAACCTAACTACAACCTGAGAACATCGTACCCAACTTCGAACTTGCAACGCGTCCGATTTTATCGAGTCAATAAAGGCTCTCAGTGCGCCCTTGGAATCGCCTAGAACTAAATAGCTTGTCCCGATATCGTAAAACATCTTCGCCCTGCACTGCGGCGGAATATCGGGAAAAGTATCGAGCAAAGATCGTAGCGCTTTCACTCGGTTATGGGCCATGCCCTGGGCATTGTAGGAAAGGCTGTCCCGATGATTTCGGTATTGCACAAGTGGCTCGTCAACATAATAAAAGGGATACTTTCGGGAGACTTTGGCCCAGCAAAGCCAATCTTCCAGAGATCGAAGCCTCTCATCGAAGCCCCCTGCGTATTGGATGGCCTCTCGTCGCAGGATTACCGTCGGGACGCAGAGGAAGTTCCTTTGGCACAATTCTTCGAACAAATTGCCAGACGTTACTTGTCCTTTTCGATGGAACTCAGAGCTGAATCTCTTGCCCGTTAAATTCCCATCGCCATCCATAATAAGACCGTCGGAGTGCACTAAGCCCACTTCCGGTCTCCTCTGCAAGTACTCCACTTGAGTCTTCAGTTTATCCGGCAGCCAGATATCATCGGCATCACAAAATGCGACAAATTCCCCCGTGCTCACTGCCAGGCCGCTATTCCTGGCCCTGGCCAATCCATGATTCGTATCGTGGAAGACGGTTACGACCCGGTCGTCAAGCCGTTTCCATTCCTCCGCGATTTCCTTTGACCCATCCGTGGAGCAATCGTCCGTAATGACCAACTCCAAATCGCTGTACGACTGGGACAATACGCTTTTGATCGCAAACGGCAGATAGCGCCCATAATTAAATGAAGGCATGAGCACGCTTACCTTCGGCACCTGGTTTCGTCTCCCCCCCAAAAAATTGGGCCTCTGCGCCGCGATCTAGTGTAGTGTGTCAGAAATATTGGGACTTGTAGCGCCGTCCTTTAGGGCGGCGCTTGCCGGGCTAAAGCCCGGCGCTACGACATCAGGCCTGACAATCAAAGGAGGCGCATGGCCATGACCGTGAGGCCCGAACATGCAAGAAAAATGCCAAAACAATAGACTTCCGATGCCAGCGCCAGGCGTAAATGGCGCTTCAGGCCGAAAAGATTGGGGATGTAGTGAGCTATAGGCGAGAGGGCAAGCACCCAGAGTGCTTCCCGAAAGCCGTACCAATGGAAGGCCACGAGCAGCCCCACACAAAGAAAAGCCAACTTCCAGGTGTTGCCAATCGCAGCGTACCGGGAAATGCCGAGGGCAAAGAGGGTCATGCCAATCGTGGTGCCGAACAGCTCCAACGCCGCCCGAAAACCCAGGAGTTGAAGCATCCAACCTGCCATCACAAATTTGGGGCCCAAAGCGATATGAACCAGCATTTTACTGAAGACCATAAAACCAGTCGCCATCAAAACACTTATTGCCAGCAGCAGCCGCCTGACGTGCCGCAAATGCAAGGCGGCTTTCGTCAAGTCAGTACGGGCCGTCTCCGAAACCATGGGGAAATAAACTTGGTTTATGAGCTGGCGGATAGCCGACAAGGGAACCAGGGAAATCGTTAAGGCGAGCGAAAAGCAGCCTAGCTCCACGATGTTAATAAACTTTCCCACCACCAGCCTTTCTGCTTCGCCGGAAAGGAAGTACGTTGCCGAGGATAGAAACATACCTGTGCCAAACGCCAGGATCTCCTTAGCTGCGATGCTGTCCCACTTGAGCTGAACACGCTGTTCAGCAACGATGTGAGAGGCAATGACAAAGACTATTGGAGCCGCCAAATCGCCGGCCACCAGGGCCCAGGCCGTGGGAGAAATCAACGCCCAGCCTACGGATGCCACGAGTCCTGCTGCGTCCGCGGCGATATTCAGAATGGTGAGTTTATGGAGTCGCACATGCCGCATCATGAGCCAGACGGAGCTGCTGGTCACGCCCCGAATGGCCACGGAAAATGCCCCGGCAATGATCAGCATCTTCACCTGCGGCTCCTTATAGAATGCCGCAAACGGAAAGGCCAGGGCCACAGCCACAACCCACAGCGTCAGGCCGCGGCTGGCTTGAATCCAAAAAGCCGTGTTGAGGAAGGTGGGATCATCCCCACGGGGATGTTGGACTACGTCCATCCCAATTCCAAGATCCGTAAGCATACTGATCCCGGAAAGAAAGACATTCACCAGGGCCACCAGGCCGAACGCCCTCGGTCCAAGGAGGTGACGAGCCAGTATCAGTGTGGATAATAGCCGGAGAAGTTGGCTGCCCCCATATCCCGCCATGCTCCACGCGCTCCCGCGCACGGCAGTCAGCAACCGGGTTGAGACTCTCCCCTCGCGTCCCCCCCGAACAAAGCGAATGACGGCCCCAACCACCTGCTCCAACCACACGGGCTCAGGTGGTGGGTTGGGGGGAACTGCCTCAACCGGCATAGGATCCTGCAATCATAACTCCTTGGGCGCGGACTGCCGAAACAGTTCTACGTCTCCCGCAACCAAGCCCTGGCGGGCGATTTGGGGCTGAGCATATTCGTGCAGCAACGGTAAGTCGATGAATCTTGAGAAAGCACCGAAAGATGCCGGCACTTTTCCGGTTCGTAATTATTTGTAATACCAGGAACGGGTTGCCGTCCGGCGTTAGGGAGAAGAGGCGCCAGGCAATTCCTCGTTAAACTGGTGGCTGGGCTTCAATGCGCGACGGCCCCGTGTTTCATAGGGGTTCGGGGGTTTGCGCTGTTATAGGCTCCCAAATCCCAATGAGTGCTTCCGCCCGGACGAGGGTTGCCCGCCTTGTCCGCGCAGAGTGGAACGAGGCTTCCGGCACACAGGCTGCTCAGATTAATTCCTGCCGCGACAGCCGCCGAGCCTTTGCCCAGATGGTCAGTCGCATCAAGCTTGGGATCAGCCCCGGGGCCTGGGCTGTGGGCGTCATAGCCCTGAGCCTTCCAGTTCGAGTAGGTATAGTAGTTCCGGCCGATCTTAAAAGCTAACGAGCCCCCCCCATTCCTTACCGACGTGATGCCGAACCAAATGTTATAGTCGGAGGTCAGCGTTCCGCTCTTAAGCTCGGTCCCGAACATGTAGGTTTCGATGTTGTTTTCCCAAACCATCGTGTCGGGCCAGCTTGTTCCACCGCCTCCCAGCGCCGTGACTCGACCCCCCCAAGGGGCACTACCTTGACAGGCGGAAGCAGCGCTGGAATCAAAAGTGTTGTTATATACACCTACATAGGCTACGTTATTATAATTCGGGGCCACCCATCCATCCCCCGCGCAGGGGCGTAGGGTGTAGGTACTTGACGGCTGGAAGATGTTATTAAAAACGTAATTGCCTCCACCGCCGTTATAAGAGAAAAAAATCATGCCCGACATGTTGCCGAGCGGGCCGTGAAAGTAATTGTTGTAGATGAGGACATTCGAGTAGCTGGAGCTTCCCCCCTGGCCGCCCCCGGGAGCGCGCACGAAAATGGGGTCACAGTGAAAATGGTTATCGGTATTCCAAAAGGGGCTGTTGTCTGACAGGTCGTTATCATACACAAGGACGTTGGAAAACGTGGCGTTCAATGCCCCGGCACTCAAGTCAATAAACCACGTCGCACCACTGAGGGTATTGCTGTAGACCTGCCAATTGGTCGCGTTGTTTGACCCTGCGGCAGATATATCAATACAGGCCTGCCCGCACTTTGACAGGGTATTGCCATAGATGATGATGTTGCTTCCGGATGAATACAATTCAATAGCCTGGGAGGCTCTAGCCGCGCCCTCATCCGGCAAGGAGTCAGCGACATATTGATAAATGTTGCTTACGTTCAGGTGGCGAATCGTGATGTCGTGGACCATGGAATTGTTAGACCCATAAATCCCATTGGAAACTTGTTGGTTGGCCAGGCCTGACCCGTTCGCGGTGTTCTGGATCCTGCCATTTTTCCCCCCGTCCACGATCACATAACTCTGGCGGTTAAGGTTGATTGCGCCTGTCGCCGCCCAAGCCGGAGAACTCAGGACCGCTCCGGGTTCGAATAAGACGGTTATGGGGCTACTGCTCGCACCCGATCCTCGAAAGGTCAGCGCGGTCGTGTTCGGCGAAGACGCGGTGAACGTACCGCAGAGATGGACCGTCGTTCCCGGCCCTATTTCGTTTGCGCCTGAGCCCCAGTTCCTGGCCGCATTAAAGAAATCGTAATCGTAGGCGTCGTTACAGTCAGCGCCGTTCGCGCCTCCGGTTGCACTCTGCGCCATGTAGATATCATTCGCCAGCGCCGTGCGATAGCCGCTACAGCTCACCAAAAGGGCTACTATTGCCACGACATAGATACAGTGCTTGGCCATGCCTATTGCCTCCACGCTAAGGGTCAGATCGGCCATTGCCTTTCTCACCGCCTGCCTCCAACAATTTCGCGATAGACCTGCAAGAGCCTCGCGCCTGCCGCACTCCACGTAATATCCTGCGCCATGCCCAAACAGTTTGCCCGCAGCTTCTGCAAGAGGGCGCGGTCCTCATGCAGGAGAGTGATTTGTTGTGCGAGCGCGTGGACGTCTCCCACGCGATGCACTAGCCCGGTCACCATATGCTTGCAAATCTCAGTACACGCCTCGGACGCAAGCGGAACACATCCGCTCCCCATGGCTTCCGTAACGACAAGGCCGAAGCCCTCCTCGATGCTGGGAAGGATCAGGATATCGCTTTTCCTCATAAGGTCAGGCACGTCGTCTCGATGCCCGAGGACGTGGACGCTGGGATGAGACAGCATGGGAGCGAGTTTTTCAGCATACGCCGGCAGAAACTCTCCAGCGATCAGAAAAGTACCGTTTTGACTGGCGGGAGATTGCAGCCACGCCTCCAGCGCGTAATGGACACCCTTTCTCACCGCGCAGACTCCCACAAACAGCATGGTCAGTTTGCGCTTGGGGTCCCGCGGTTCGCTGCTGGGATAGTACACTTTTTCGTCAAATCCATAGATGTGACGGACCAATTTCTCCTGTTTAAACTCCCGATCAAGAAAGGTCTTTACCACAAAATCTGACGGGCATAGGAGGTAGTCAGCCAGCCGAAATTCCTCTTCCTCCAAGCGAAGCACCGCCTCGTTGTACGCGTGCTCATGATTGGGCGGTAGTGTCACTCCTAGCCGCTCACATTCTTTTTGCACCACTTCATAGGCGAATCGTGTGTGGGCATTGGGCCTCTCCAGGACGGTAGGAATTCCGAGCTTGGCGGCTGTTTTTAGCGTGTGGAGCGCACCGGATGGCCATGCATGAACGATATCGATCTGCCCTGACATTCGTTCCAGTCTGCGAGCCACGATGTAGTCATGGAGGGCAAATGCTCGCCGGCCAAGAATCTTGTAAGGAATTCGCAGTTTCCCCCAAGCGAGCGTAGGGCGGACTCTTACATTTGCGGCGACCGGCCGGTGAAGGGCTCCCGGGAAAACCAGAACATCGGCTCCCGCGGCCGCAATGCCATTTACCTGCTGCCAGGCAGTATAGCAAATCCTGCCCGCGCCCAGCTTGTGGGGGAAGCTGTACAAGACCCGAACCTGGTCACTTCGACTGTACATCATGTTTCCGTGGGGCCACCTCCCCCGCTACCTCCTTGGATTGGTTCAAGACCCAGACACAGATGCTCATTGAAATCAGACGTCACCCGGAAAACTTCTTCCTCGCCGCTGCCGCGTTTCCGACGGCCCTTACCTACGGCAAAACCGGGGTCAAATCACGCCCGCGCAGGGTCTTTGCTGGACGTTTCCCATTGCGCATCTTGGCGCGGATGAGGATAACTCCGGTCGACGCTGAGAGCGGGATCAATGGGGGGTTTTAACATCGGGTTTCGACTTGGACAACCGGCGCCGAACCAGCGGGGCGCAAGGGGAAGCGCGGGAATTCGTCAAGTAGCGCGGGTGGAAAATCCGAAGAGGACCGGCCAGCCCTTCTCAGGCTGCCGCCGGGACGCGCGTTTCTTCATGCCGGGGACCCGGATTCATCAGCGAATCCACCAGATCGAGGTACACATGCTTCTTGACCATCCAGTTGTTTTCCTTCACATAGTCCGAAGCATGAGTAACCAGTTGTTCCCGGAGTTGCTGATCGCGGATGAGCAGGAGCATGCGCCTCGCCAAGTCATCCACGTTTTCAGACTCGAAGAACATCACGCGGGATTCCGTATCATAGTAAGTTCCCACCTTGGTCCGCGATTGCAGCACCGGAATTCCCAGCGCCATGAATTCCAATACCTTCGTGCTCACCGCTTCGTTCCCGAAGGATTCGGCGCGTTTGGGAACCACCGCCAAATCGGCCTGGCTCATATCCTCGGCAATATCATGCAAGGGCTTAAGCTCGAAGAAATGAATCCTGCCGTTTAATCCCAGGCTATGGGCGAGGTCCATCAGCATGGACTTGGTTGGACCTTCACCATAGATATGGAATTCCGCGTGGGGGGCCTGATTGACGATCTTTGCGAATGCCTTGACCGCTACATCCAATCCCTGGTGCCAGTTCAGCGTTCCGGGATACATCATGATGAATTTGCCGTCCGCCCGGGTTCTGGGGTGGGGATAAAAATAACGCAAGTCAGGATAATTGCAGATGGGCGTGCACTTTTCGCGCCGCAGCGATCGCGAGATGAGGCGCTCGTACCAAAGGTGGTTGGCAATGATCACGTGATGGGCAAAAGCCGTCGACCATTTCTCCATGCGCCGCAGCAGCCGGAACACCAGGGATGATTGGCTTACCTTGAACTTACTGGCATAGAGTTCCGGAAGGATATCGTGGATATCCAGAATAATTCGCGCTCCCGACATGCGGGGAAATACCGCCGTCACCACCAGAAAATCCGGGACGGAATGAACGTGGATGAGGTCATAGGGCCGGGCCCGGTGCAGCCGGGTCAGAACCACAAAAGAGCGGACCATGAAGCGAATGATCCGGAAGAGATAAGTCAGGGGCCCGCGCTCATCACGCTTGCGCGTCTGGATCCCCAGAACCTTCACGCCATCGACAATCTCTTCCTCCGGGTCCGATGCCCGGATCAGAGCGAGAACATCCACGTCGTCCCCGCGTTCCGCCAGAGCCCTGGCATATTGCTGCACCCGCGTGTCGTTGCGGTAGAACGAATAGGAGAGCATGCACACCCGCACGATTAAATCTCCTCCCCTGGCGCAGAAGTATCAGGGCCGAGATCAAAAGTCTTCAAAATGTGCGGAACAAACTGAGGGGATATGCTGCGCTCCTGATTCCCCAGGGCGTGCCCGATGAACCCGACATGAAGACGAGTTAAGAAGGTATCGCGCATTAAGTGGGTTGAAGTCAGGCCAGCAGGGCCTAACCACCGATTCAACCTTGCAGGATATGGCGTCTCCGCCACAAGCCTCGCAAGGCCACCCGTCTTAGGGTTCCGAGGATAATCCGAGCCTTTTTCAGGAAGGGCAACTCACCCCAGGCTTGGGAGAGCAGGAACGCTCCAAAGGTGGGAATAGGAACTCTCAGAAGGCGCATCCCCAGCAACCTACCCCACAATTGCCGGTACTTCTCGATTTGGTTGGGCTGAGCCGTCAGAACCGCGGTCGCCCCTACCGGCTCCAGTTCCAAATATTTTGCCGCGACGGCTCGGTGCAGAATTTCGCGGCCCCTTTGCGTCCGGACGACCACAATCGAGCGCCCCGCGTCCCGGCCATCAGCCAGTTTTTCCCAAGCGTCCCCACAGGAAATATCCGCCACCCTGCCCAAGCCATCCGGGCATATGTGGCATCGCAAGGGCCGATATCCGGTGAGCCATCCCCATGACTCCTCGTAAGAGAACGACTTTTCTTGTGCCCCACCCTGGGATATGACCTTGAATCTTCCGGGCCAACCCTGTCCCCGATAGCGCACAGAAGTTACATCCTGAAGGGGAACAGCCAACTCCTTCACCAAATCGAGTGTCCCTTGAGTGCTCGGGGTCCCGGCACAAAAGAAGGTGAGAACCAGCCCCAGCTTCTGGTCCAATTCCGGTCGCTGATTACGGAGCATGGTCACCGCGGTCGTATCGCAGGGCTTTCCCACAAACACGCAGGGCCGGGGACTTTTTTCAATCAGGCCCAGTCCGTCACAGGGAGAAGCTGGGGCGTAGCGCGATCCCGTTCGCGCCAGAAGTTCGCTTCGATTTCTGCTTTGGACAGTCTTGCTGAGCCAGGATTTTGCCTCGTCCACTCCCGTGTGCAACACAAACTCCATGTCTTCGCGTTCCAGACAATACAGCGCCAACGCCGAAAGAGCTCCGCCTGAAGACCCCTGAAAGCGAATCTCGGGATCGCCAGCGTAGCCCTCCCAAACTTCCAAGACAGAACCAACTGCCGGGTGAGCGTCGGCTTGGTTAGAAACTTGGCCCGTGGCCAACTCGCCGTCCACCGAATTGCCCGGGCAGATGGAGAGGCATTCCGTGCACCCCGCGCATGCTGAGGAGTCGAACCGCGGCCGAATGCCGACGGATTCAATATTCACCAGCGAAATTCCGTGCTTGGAACAGGCGTAATAGCACGCGCCGCACCCCGTGCACAGACCCCAGTCCACAACGTCTTTCAGGGTTGCGATGCGGCGGGAGAACCCGGGGAAAGCGTTCCCATCTTTTTTCTTGATTGCCGGCTTCAGACCTGCTGCTTCCTTGTGCCCCACGTGGCCAGGGCTCATCTCTTCGCCGGAATCATGGATGGCGGCATCCGCAGGACCGGCATCTGGCATGCTTGGTTCCATCCCGAGAGAGCCAGCCCACGGGAAGTTCAGGGGGCGTTGAGTTGTAGGACGGCGTTCGGATTTGCTGCTATCTCACGCTCATCGAGCGCAGGGCGGCTGCGGGCGCCGCGGTGGACTCGACAAACTCACCCGTCTTGGCGGCAACAAGCTTCTGATCCTCCAGCCCAAGCTGAGGATACATGGGGAGCGAGACGACTTCGGAAGCGGTCTTTTCCGTCACCGGGAAACTTCCCTGAGCGTAACCGAGAGATTCGTAGGCCTTCTGCAAGTGCAGGGGGATGGGGTAATGGATTCCCGTACTGATATGGGCCTCTGACATATAATCCCGAAATTCATCCCGGTTCCGAACCTTTATAACGTAGAGGTGGTAGTTTGCCTTAGCCCAGAAAGGCTCATAGGGGATTGTCAAGGCTTCGCCCCAGGATGCCAACAGCTCGTTATATCGGGCGGCAATCTCCCGCCGCTGGGCATTCCAGGTGGCAAGCCGCCGCAGCTTCACAGTCAGCAAGCCGGCCTGAATTGCGTCCAGCCGGCCATTGTACCCTTCCACGTCGTGATAATACTTTTGGGCCTGGCCGTGGTCGCGTAACATTCGAATCTTGCGCGCAATTTTTTCGTCGTGAGTGGTAACGGCTCCGCCTTCTCCACAAGCCCCCAGGTTCTTTCCAGGGTAGAAGCTAAAAGCCGCCGCATTGCCCACGGACCCGGCCTTGCGCCAGCGATTCTCCTTCGCCGAATAATATTCGGAACCGTGCGCCTGGCAGGCGTCCTCAATGACCCTTAAATCGTAGCGTTCGGCCAACTCGCGAAGGGAATCCATTTCCGCCATCTGGCCGTACAAGTGCACGGGCACGAGCGCAGTGACGGGCCTGCCGGTCTTGCGGCTGACGGGCCTGCCGGTCACCCGGTCCAGATCACAGTCATTTTCCAGGAACTCGCGCAGCTTAAAGGGATCAAGGTTATAAGTCCGCGGGTCAATATCCACGAATTCCGGGCGCGCCCCTGCCTGCGAGATAGCCTCGGTCGTGGCGATAAACGTATTGGGGACGGTGATGACGGTGTCTCCGGAGCTCACGCCTGCGGCCATGAGCGCGAATCGCAGCGCGTCCGTGCCACTATTTACTCCAACACAATAAGGCACCTCGCAGAACTTGGCGAATTCCCCTTCAAACTCCTCGACCATGGGTCCGCCGACAAAGCCTGCGGTGCGCAATGCCTTCTTCACCACCGCCAGGAGCTCCTCTTCCAGCTCGACGTGCGGCGAGACAAGATCAACAAAGGGAATACCCTTTGATTGGCTCATTCTTGTGTCCTCGGGTCCGGAAAGATATGTCGCATCACGCGAGCGGGATTCCCGGCGACGATCGCACCAGGAGGCACATCTTTCGTCACAACGCTACCCGCTCCGATCAGGGCGTTCTCCCCTATTACCAGCTTGGAAAGAATCGTGGATCCCGAACCAATGGATGCTCCCTTTTTGACGATCGTCGTTTCCACTTTCCAGTCTGCTTCGGTTTGCAGTTCGCCGTCGGGGGTTGTGGCCCGTGGGTAGGTATCGTTGATGAACACAACCCCATGTCCGACAAATACGTTGTCCTCAATCGTCACACCTTCACAGACAAAGGTGTGGCTCGAAATCTTGCAGTTGCGGCCGATTCGGGCGTTTTTCTGGACTTCCACGAAGGCGCCAATCTTGCTGCCCTCGCCAATCTCGCAACCATAAAGGTTGATGAACTTGGAGAGCTTGACGCCCCTTCCCAGTCTGACATCCGGAGCTATACACTGATACTCGTTCATAGCTCAATCAGTCTCCCACGCTGGGCGACCGATTGGTCTGCCGCCTCGAGCATTCTCACGACTCTTAAACCCGCGGCTCCGTCGCTGATGGGAACCTTGTTATTTAAAATGCAGTCAACGAAGTGGGCCGATTCGAGCTTCAGCGCTTCCGACTGCTCCACCTTGGGCGACCACATATCGCCCGATCGGTAGCTCACCAGCAGTTCGTAGACTCCGTGGCCATTGCTCACTTCCACGCCTCGGTCGTAAACCTTGAGCTTTTCGTCGTTTTCAAGGTCGTTCCAGACCAACATCTTCTTTTCCCCGCCCAGCAACGTCGTCCGGATCTTAACCGGAGAGAGCCAATTCACATTGATGTGCGCTATGAAATTATCGGGGAAATAGACCGTGATATAGGCCACGTCCTCATGGGAATTCAGGTGCATGGCCCCGGTTGCGGATATGGCTTGGGGCCGGGCTTTGACGAGAAAATCCATAATCGACAAATCGTGGGGGGCAAGATCCCAGGTGACATTGATATCGTGCTGGAATAAACCCAGATTCACCCGGGTGGAGTCATAGTAGTAGAGCCGGCCCAGAACATCCTCATCCACAAGCTGTCGAATTTTCCTGACGGCGCCCGTAAATAGAAACGTGTGATCGACCATAATCTTCAGGTGCTTCTTCTCCGCCAGTTCGATCAGCTCCTCCGCCTGGGCCGAGGTGGAGGTGAAGGGTTTCTCAATAAAAACGTGCTTGCCGTTCTCGAGCGCCTTCTTGGCAAGCTCAAAATGCGTCCACACCGGGGTGATTACTGCCACGGCGTCGATATCTGCCGACTCGATGAGTGGTGAGGGATCGTTCGTTTGCGGCAGATTGGGGTGAGCACGCTGGGCACGCTGCAGGGCGCCGGAATCCAAATCGCAAATAGACACAACCTGACAATCACTCAGGCCCTGAAAATTCCGAACGATATTCGGACCCCAGTACCCATAACCAATAACACCAATTCGGATCATAATTCACCTCGGTACCGCGCGGCAAATTCCTCCACTCGATACCACGGGGTGGACCGGCAACGAAATTGGCACATCGGGTTATACTCTTTCACTGAGCGATAAAGAACGTAAAGAAGAGATGATGTTGGGCAGGGGATCATCTTGATCGCAGGAGGGAGACGGCTCACCAAAGAACATGGCCATTTTCAGTAGGCGCCTTCACCGGAGACCACGGCTCGAGGCGTCTTGAGCAGGATCTTTAAGTCCAGCCAGAGGGACCAGCATCTCGCGTACCGCAGATCAAGGCGAACCATGTCATCGAAGGATGTCCTGCTTCGCCCGTGCACCTGCCAGAGACCCGTCATACCCGGCTTGGCCTCTAATACCCGGCGCCGGTGCCACAATTCATAAACGTCACACTCGTAAGGGATGGGAGGGCGCGGCCCAACCAGGGACATATCTCCCTTTAGGACGTTGAGCAATTGCGGAAGTTCGTCCAGACTGGCCCTCCGCAGAAACTTTCCAATACGTGTCACTCTGGGGTCGTCAACCAGCTTATAAACGGATGATTGCCCGTTTTCACCATGTCTTCCTGAAGGCGCTTTTGCGGAAATAAATTTCCTGACAAAGTCTTTGTGGATGCTCGAATTATTGCGGACATACATGGTTCGGAATTTAAGAAACGTGAAATTCTCTCCATACTGGCCCACGCGGGTTTGACAGAAGAACACGGGGCCTCTGGAAGTAAGTTTAATGAGAGAGGCAATTAACGCAAACAAAGGCGATAGAAGCAAAAGCGCGAAAAGACTGCCCCCGATATCCACCAGCCTTTTCAGACCCAGACCCACCCGGCGGAAACCCTTCTGTTCCCGCAAGTCCACGTGCAAACCCAATTTGGAAGGCGGCCCGGGCTTCTTTTCATCCCACTTGTCCGGGAAAATGTGGAGCGTGATATCGATGGAATCGACTTCTTCCGAACTCAGGTTTTGGCGCAGTGCAGCTACAACCCTTTCCAAAATAGCTTCCGGCGAGGCGCCGGCCTCGGGTGAGCCAACCTCGGTAAAAATGACACCGACGATGAAATTGTCTTTGAACCATCCGGTGACGTCCGTCTCCCTAATCGAGTTGGACAGGGATGAGAGCACCTTCTGAAGCGCTTTTTGCCGCCGGTTGGCTTGGAATAACTTCTCTCCCTCGATGAGCATGAGAAGGAAAGGTTTCAGGGAACGCTCCGTCCTTTTCTGCTCCAGAGCAAGGGTCCGGCGGAAGGATTCTTCCGGAACAATCCCGTAATGCCGGGTGCTGGAGGGGACCGGGAGCTGAGGCTGATTAGCGGCCGGCCGGCGAGCTTGCGGCTTGCCATTCAACGCCAATGTGATAAATGGACTGCTCCCTAAACTCATACGTTGGTCTCTCCCCAGCTCAGCAAGCGGAATAGATCAGTCTATCACGCCCGCGCTCGGCCGGGCTCCAATTCCCTGCGCTGACACGTTCAACCATGGACGCATCAACCTCAACCGCCACCGACTTCATCAGCATTTCCACGGAGAGTACAAGCCTGAATGCGTTCTTCTTGCGCAGCAGAATTCCTTCAATTCCCTCAAGAGGGCCGTAAATGACCCGCACCCTGTCTCCCCCTTCCAGAAACGGATGAGGTTCAACGGCGGAGGAGCTTTCGATAATGCGCTTGACCGCATCGATCTCGAATTCCGGAATAGGCTCGGGACTACCCGTCGTTCCTACGATCGAATGGACGCCCGGTGTCGCCAGAATCTGGAGGTTCCGCTCAAGCCGATCCCGCAAGAATACATAGCCGGGGTACAGGGGCAGAAGCAAATGCTTGTCCCTGTCTTTCCACCTGTGGACCGTCGAATACAGAGGGAGGAAAACCTGGAATCCCTTTCCCAATAGAAGGCTGGCAACAGTTTTCTCATGCTGATGCCGGGTGTGGAGGGCATACCAAGCGGCTTTCGCGATTGCTTCCCCAGTACCTGCTGCGATAGCCTTCGATAACATATAGCTCCGCCCTGTGACTTACAGGATCTGGATCCGTAAGCCGCTTTGCTCCTTCTTACGCCATGGTGGAACTTCCGCACCCGACACCCATCGAGTCAACTCGCCAGGGGGAGGCGCAAGCACGGCCGCGCCGCGCCTGACGTCGCTTCGGCGGGGCGGAAGCACCACTGCATTCCCGGTATTGTACACACCCGAAAGGGTAAAGCCCATAACCATATAGATATAAGTCCCGCAAGCGATGGGCCAAACCCTGGCCTACCATCACTTTTCCCTCGACCCGCAAGGCATTGATAAATAAGGTTGCTGCGTCCGTGACGGGGGAGGCGGAGATACCCGGGGAGGATTTCGCCCTCGGCGCTGCGCAAGTTTGCAAATATTTGCAAACTGATGTCCTATTATTTTCGCTTCTTCCACGGCCGGCATAAACGCCCTGCCGAGCAGGGCGCCACGATCCGGCCACCTTGCCTGCCCCCCCCCTCGCGCTTGGCGCGCGGCGGACCACGACTCCCTCTGCCGATAGGCTAGATGAATCGCATGCCGGCAGGCCCCCTGCGGGCGGAGGGCCCAGGGGACGGGGAACAGGAGCGCGGGCTGTCAAGGCAGCACTCATACTTTTGCGCCCTTGCCATTCCCTTTGTGGTGATCCTTCTTGCCGTAATAATAATAGGAACCGTAGGTATGATGCTGATCAACTCGATTGATAATGACCCCCAGGAGCTGATCCTTGGGGAACTCTGCGCAAGCTCTCTGGGCCAAGTCGAACGGCGTCGTGCCCGCATTAACCAACATCAAGACCCCATCGCAGAACGCCGCCAGCAATCGAGAGTCCGATACGGGAATGGTGGGAGGGGAGTCAAAGATGATCCAATCAAAAACCTGGGTCACTTGCTCTAAAAGGAACTCAAGACGGCCATTGCCAAACAGTTCGGTGGGATTCGATGCTGTGGCCCCCCCGGGGATGAAAAAGAGGTTTTCCGTGGGACCGCGCTGAATGACGGAGGTTATGTCCAGCCCGCCCGCCAGGTACTGCGTCAGGCCCGGTTCCTGAGGAGCTCCCATTACGGCATTCAAGGAGCACATGCGCAAGTCGCCATCGATCAACAGGACCCGCGTTTCGGGCTGTTTGGCGATGACCCGCGCCAAGTTCGCGGCCAGGAAGGTCTTGCCCTCATTCGGCAGGGGGCTGGTAACGAGGAGCTTTTGCAAGGGTCGCGCTTTGCGCATGAAATAAAGTCGCGAACGCAGGCTGCGAAATTCCTCGGAAACAAGAGTATGACGCCGCGCATCCACGTGCCGAGTCAAGGTGGCGTCCGTCTTCCATTCCTGGTGCGAGCAGCGTGCCAGGAACGCGCCCGGGGCCTCAACCTGCCCGGCCGGGCTTTCCGCCTTCGCGAACGGCCTCTCGCTCACGGCCCCGGAAGCGGCTTCCCGCTGGTGGAGACCGGGCGCCATGGGCGTCGGCATCTCCACCGTGCTCTCGGGCTCACCCAGGAGCACCTTTTCTTGTTCGGCTTTTTTTAGGGCATCATGAACTCGGCTCATATCCATCCTATCGGCTGCGCTGACCTGGGCCTCTAGCTACTCTTTCTCATTCGGTCCATGAGTTGGCCCAGATTCTGCAAGGAATCGACAATCTGTGACGAACCGTTCCCTCCCACGAGAGGCTGAACGGACGTGCCTACCGGTCTGTCCAATTCAAATTCGTGCGCTACCGATTGAATCGTGCTGGCAAGCACCGGCTTCTGCTCCTCCGCGAAGGCGGTGATCAGCGCGTGCTCGCAGAGAAGATTGATGACACGGGGAATTCCGCCGGAGTACCGAAAAACGGCCTCGGTCGCCTCCGGATTGAAAATCGAGTCGCCATGGGCCCCGGCAATGCGGAGGCGCTCGGAAATATAGCCCCGCGTGTCATCCAGGGTTAACGGCCCCATGCGGCATCGCAAGGTGATCCGTTGTCGAAGTTGACGAAGGGACGGCTGCTTGAGAAGAGCATCGAGTTCCGGCTGACCGGAAAGCACGATCTGGAGGAGCTTTTCCGTTGAAGTCTCGAGGTTGGTCAGCAACCGGATCTCCTCAAGAACTTCCATGGAGAGATTCTGGGCTTCATCCACAATCAGGACAGCGGTTTCCCCCGCCCGATACCGCTCCAATAACCACTGATTGAGTTGAAGCAGAACCTGCCCCTTCATGTGAGTTTCGCAGGGGATGCCAAAATCCGCCAACATGAAATTGAGGAACTGATTCACGCTGAGGCGCGGATTGAAGATAAAGGCGGTGGCCACGCGCTCCCCGCGCAAATGTTCCAGGAACTTGTTGATGATGGTGGTTTTTCCTGTCCCCACCTCTCCACTAAGCAGAATGAAGCCACGGCGGCGCTCGACGCCGTAGGTCAAACAAGCAAACGCTTCCTGACTGTCCCGCGTTTGAAACAGGAACCGCGGGTCCGGATTGACGTTAAACGGGTTTTCTTTCAGCCCGAAGAATCTCTTATACATACCCCAAGTCCTTAAGCGCCCGCGGCACGCCCTTCCGAGGTTCCAAGTTTCCCTGCCTCACCGAGCTTGAAGCGCTTTTCCTTCGGCGCCGTGGTGAGTGAAGGCACCAAGGCCAGGGTGGGCAATCCCAAACAGGCCTCGACATCTTTATCGTTCCGAAGCGCCTTGTCGCGCGCCTCCACAAGCCACGCCAGGGCCAGACCCAGGGCCAAGCCCCCGCCCAAACCCCCGAGCGCAAACAAGGGCCGGTTGGGGAATACCGGATCCTTCGGCATATTCGCCGGATCCATGATCAGAAATTGCTCTCCCTGCTGGCGTTGCTCCAGATCGGTCGCCATCTCCGATTCATTCCTTTTCTTGAGCAGGTCGTTATAGAAATTCTGTGCCATCTCATGATCGCGGGTTAGTTCCTTGTATTGTTGCTCCACCACCGGACTCATCTGGACGCGTGACTGGAGAAGTTCCATCTGCCCCTGAATCCGTTGCTGCGCCCCCGTTGCAGAGCGAATGGCCTCATCATAGGCTCGAAGCTGACTGCGCAACTGCTGGATCTGAGCGGGCTCAACAGTTGCTGCACGCTGTACCGTAGGTTCGGGTTTGGGTTCGGGGGTGGCACCCTGATCGTGAATCTTCTTCTTGACCTTCTCGATTTCATCTTTGAGCTTGATGACATCGGGGTGTTCGGGCGTGTCCTGGACCTCCAGCATCGCCAGTTGACTTTGCATGGCGGCGAGCTGTCCCTGAAGTGTTTGGGGTTGCGAGCCATCTGTACTAACCTGCGAAGCCTTCCACGCGGCCAGCTCTTGCGAAAGTAATGACTCCGTGTAAGTCTTGTCCTGCTGGGCGCGATTGAGGGCTTGCGTCGCCATATCGAGTTGGCCGTTCATGGACCCGAGCAGGTTGAGGTTCGCCTGGGTTTCCTCGGGAAGCTCGTGCATGTACTTGGTTTTGAACTCGGCCAGTTTTGCGTCCTGCTCATCGATTTGACGCTTGGCATCGTCGATCTGGGCTTGGAAGAAATTCGTCGTGCCCCGGGCCGATTGTTCCCTCTGGCGAAGGTTCTCTTCGATAAACATGGAGGTGATCTCCGCGCAAACTTGCTGGGCCAATTGCGCCGTGGGCAGAGTCACCCCGATGGCGAACCCGGGGAGGGTTTGATCCTTGGACTTTACAATCGGTTTCACGGGGGTCAGCTCAATGTCTTTGCGCAGATCATCAACCGCCTCTTCCATGGTCTCCTGTCCGGTGCTTTGCTTGAAGAGATCGTAGTGCTTAATGATACCCTCCAACCGGGTTCGGCTCAGAACCTGCTCCTCCAGGCTGGCCACGCGCGCATTCAAATCCTCAGTGATAATGGACTGGACCATACTGTTTGGAATCCGCTGGCTCTGGATCAGCACCAGAGTGTCGGACTCAAAGCGGTTGGGCAACACCAGCGAAATGCCAAACAGGAGCGCGGGACCAATGAGCGCTGGTATGATAATCAAGATTTTTCTCCGGCGCCAAATGGCCAGGTAATCGTCCCACCCGAAGGGTCTATGTCCAATCATGAGAGTTTCTCGTCCTTCCTGTATCTGCGGCTGCGCTTGTGCTTATTCGACATTTAAGGCGCGTGCGTGCCAACTAAAACCCGCCCCCAGAACTTGCTGTATGAAAACCGTCGAGCAGTTGTTGGCGTTTAAGCAAATCGGAGCGTTGGAGACCTGTCTTTGCGCTTGATAATTCAAATACATGCTGATGTGCGGCCCAAATTCACGGCTCAAATTCAATCCGCCTTGCACGTAGTCATAGGAGGTGGCACCCATTGATGCCAGGGTGATCGACTGATTCCTGGAATAAGATGCTTGAAAGGCGGCATGGAACTTTCGCCAAAACTCCCGGCCAGCGCTCCCCTGCACAGTGTTCCTTGCCGATCCGGCCAAGACGCCGGCGCCTTCGGTGGTGCCGCGCTGAAATCGAAGTTGTGTATCCCACCTTCCGTCGCGGTAATCCAAGGAATCGAAGGTCGACATGAAGAAACGCGTCAGGGTGCCACCCTGGGGCTCGGAAATCACATTTTCCATCGGCGCCACAGAAAGCTGAACCGAGAGCTTGGGGCTGAAGGTATGGCCATATAGGAACGACACACCGCGCGTGGCAATTCCCGGATTGTCGCCGCTGAACACGTAATGACTTTCGACGTACGTTAATGCGGCCACATCACCCCGGCCGAAGAAACGGTTGTAGCCCACCATAAAAGTCGCGGAGTCATCGTCAAGGAATCCCGGCGAGAGGGACTGGAGCGTTCCAAACATACCGCTGGCGGTAACCGTGGAGCGGGCGTTGATGATGTATTGAACTTCGGTCTCAGCCAGGTCGCTGACCCGCGAGGTAAGGCCGGAGTAAATTCCCTGGTTGGGCTGGAAGGCGGAATTAAAAGCGGGCGCTGTGGACGTGCCGCTTCCTCCCATGCCTGCTCCATAACTGGCTACACCGGCAAATCCCGGGAAACCCATCGGCGATTCCGGCAGGTACATGCCCTGATCACCCAGGATCCACTTCCAGCGACGCCCGGTGATCTCCGCGGATACACCCAGCTCATCGAAGGCCCCATATTGCTTCGCGTTGGGATCCGTCTTGGTGGAAGTATTCGGGGCAAAAAAGAAAGCGCCGCCCGCGTCTTCCAAATTAAACTGGGTGTTCCTCCCCACCCTCTGCAGCGTTAATGAGGCGGCGCAGGTTGTCTCGCTGAACAGACTTGCGTGCTTCTCATACCCGGTGGGGTTGGTGTCGGCGTGATCCGCGCACCCGAGGGCAGGCAACACGAAATCATGAGAATCTCCCCCAAAGCTGGGAGCCAGCACTTGCACTCCGGAAATAGGGGTCATGGTCTGTGTGGGTGTGGAAACCTGGCCGGCGGGGGGAGTGGAATTATCCACAGGGGTCTGATCTGTCCCCGCCTGGGGATCAGGGGAAGCTGCGGTGAGCACGGTCGCGCCGGGCTGGGCACCTGTCTGTTGCGTCTGTTGCGCCCGCACGGTGGTAGTGCACAGCGCCAGCAGCGCCATCGTCATCAAACATGAGCCAACCTTACTTCTCATCATGACGAACCTCTACGGGACCACAATCGTGTCCCCGGCTTTGAGTGTAATGTTAGTGTGCATATCTCCGCGCAGCAGGTCCTTATAATTCAGGGGAAAAGTTAGATCTTTCCCCCCCTCGTGCCGCAGCAGGTAGGCGCGCTTTTGATCGGCAAATTGCGTGGGTCCGCCTGCCGAGGAGAGCGCCTGGAGAGCCGTCATATTGGGGAGCAGCATCATGGGCCCCGGCCGACCCACCTCACCCACCACAAAAACCTTCTGACTGTTAATCTGCACCACCGTAACGGTCACCTGAGGTTTGTTCAGGAACTCCTTCAGCTTATCCGTTATGGAGTTGGCAAGCTGCATCGGGGTCAGGCCCGCCGCTTGAATATCGTTTACCAGAGGTATCGAAATCCTGCCGTCCGGACGCACGGGTACGTTTCTGGAAACATTCGGTTGCTGCCAGACGCTGATGTCAAGAACGTCCTCAGCCCCGATGATGTAGGTGCCGGGTTCAACGCCCGGCGCAGCCTTCGCTGGCGGGGTCTGGCCTTCCGCCCCGGCGCTGGTCTTTTGCTCTTTGGAAGCCTTCTGCGCCTGCGCCAACAGCCCACTCGAACCCAGGCATAACACGAGGATAACACCAAGCACGTAGGGTTTGGTCATAGGTCTTGTCCTTTGGGACCCGAAGACTCAGCCAAATCTTCCATCCCGATCTGCTTAACCTTGTAAAGCAATGCTTTGTAACTAATCTGAAGCTCGCGCGCCGCACGCTTGCGGTTCCAATGCGTCCGCTGTAGAGCCTTCAAAATCAACTCACGTTCTGCCTGATGCGAGGCTGCCCGGGCAACCTCCTTCAGCGAGAACTTGGGAATTGCCCCGCCCTCAGCGCCAGGATCGGCGCCAATAGACTTGAGGTCTCCCAGCGCTAATCGCTCGTCGCCCAGGGCAACGATGTTTCTCACCGCATTTTCCAACTGGCGGATATTCCCCGGCCAGGAGTAGTCAAGGAACCGGCCCATGGCCTTGGCGCTGAAAACCGGCTTCGGCCGCCCCAATTGTCCAGCGTACTTCTTTAGGAAAAAATCGACAAGTACCGGGATATCTTCTTTTCGCTGTCTTAGAGGGGGCAGGCGCAGGCAGACACCGCTAAGTCGATAATAAAGTTCCTCCCGAAATCGTCCGTTGCGGATTTCTTCCTCGATGTTTCGGCTGCTGGAGGAGATAATGCGCGCCCGTAAATACGGATCCAGACCCCCATCATCGCCGTCGGGGAGAATGTGAAGCACTTTAGGTTGGCAAACCAGTTCCAGCTCGCCGACTTCATCCAGGAAAACTGTCCCCGCGCCTGACAGGCGCTTGACTCTGCCGCCTGCCCTTTTCCCATCCAGGAGCTGGTCCAGATCCCGCACAGAAAGACGGGCACACATCAATTTCACGAAGGGCTCATCGCCGCGACGGGAAAGCCGATGCACTCGCTGGGCGCTCACTTCCTTCCCGGAGCCGCTTTCGCCGACGATAAGCACGGGTATGTTGGTGGGCGCAATCTCTACGATGATACGGTCAAGCGATCGTGCCGAGGGACTGACAAGACTAACGAAGACCTGATCCTGAGGATCTGGCCCCATGGGCTTGGCGGTAATCTCTGCTTCCTCGGGGCTTCTGAGTTCCCTTGCCACGTTACGGGGATTCCTTTCGGGCATCTGGTACTTGAGTATACTGTAAATAGCACGAGGCAGGCCATTGTCAGGAGAAGTGTGCAAAAATCGCGTCTTCAGCCAATAAGGCCATTGTTTTTGCCAATATACGGAATTTCTAATGTCCCGTTGCCTAGCCAATAAACCCAAGGCTTGTCCACTTAGTGGAAAGAGTATTCCCTCATAGTGCAAATTAATGCAACCATGTTTACTTTTATGGGAAGAAGTAGGCTGTTACCCGGGACACTGTCGGAATGGAGATGACACCTTCCGCCCCCGGGGGTGCCTCCGGCGGCTATGCATGGAATCCTTTTGCCACGAGGACCCTAGTGAAAATGCCCGTATGAAGTTAGGCGCGGGGCCGGCACTGCAAGTCGATGCATCGAAAACATGCCATAGCCCCTTCCGCTGCAAGCCGGGGAAGATATTCACCTGCCAACTGTGAGAAAGCCATAAGCTTGGCTACGTACGTGCTAAATTAACTAATTGCCTTTGCTACATCGCTCTCTTGGGAGGCCCATGGGTTCCTTATGCGGAAACTTGCCTTGACAAAGAACAGACTTGTACATTCATTCGTTTTTATTATTGGACTTACAGTACTCGGTACCTTTCTTGTAAGCTGCTCCTGGCGGGATCCCAAAGTCAGAAAGCAGAAATACCTTAGTAGCGCACAGAGTTACTTCAATAAGGGTGAATATCGTCCCGCCGCAATCCAGGCTCAAAACGCCATTAAGATTGACTCGGAATACGCGGACGCTCACCATCTGCTGGCGCAGTGCTACATTAATCTGGGAATGGCGCCTCAAGCCTACGCGGAACTGAGCCGGACGATTGAGCTGACTCCTCGGAACTGGAAAGCCCAAATCGATTTGGGGAATTTACTCTTCGTCGCTAATCATGCCCAGCAGGCTGAAGATAAGGCCAAACTCGTCCTGGAGGCGCAGCCGCAGAACGTGGATGCTCACATTCTCATGGCAAACTGCATTGCGGCATTGGGGAATCCTCAAGGCGCGCTCGACGAAATGCAGGTCGCCATTCGGATTGCCCCAAATCAGTCCAAGATTTACATGAACATGGCCATCCTGCAATTGAACGCGGGCAAGGCGGCGGCGGCCGAGGACAGTTATAAGAAGGCGATATCCCTGGACCCCCAATCGTTAAGTCCGACCGTGGAATTAGGAAGGTTTTACCTCGGGCAGCACCGGTTCCAAGAGGCGGAGCAGCAGTTTCAACATGCTATCCAGCTCGATCCCAAGAATCCTCTTCCTCGCCAACGTCTGGCGGGCGCTTACCTGTTGGATCAGAATGAGAATGCCGCTATCGAAGTGATGAAACAGGCGAAGCAGTCCTTGGGCGACTCGTCCACCGGCTACCGCATGCTCGGTGATTATTACATTCAAATTGGCCAGTCGGACAAGGCGCTGGAGGAGTATGCCGCCCTTTACCAGGAACACTCGAAGGATTTCAGGGTCAAGATGACTTATGTCCAATTGCTCGTTGAGCACAATCGTCTGGACGAGGCCGCCAAGCTTAACGATGCTATTTTGAAGGATAATCCGGAGGCGGCCGAAGCCATTGTCGCCAAGGGTGAGATCCTGCTTCGCCAGGGCCGGTCGGCCGATGCCATCACCTTATTCGAGGGGGCTCTCAAGACCGATCCGAACAATGCCCTGGGGCACTACAGCCTGGGTGTCGCCAATGCGAACACGGGATTTCTTGAGCAGGCACGCACGGAGTGGCAGCAAGCCGTGAAACTGCAACCCACCCTGACCAGGGCGCAGGAGGCTCTGGCCCGGCTGGGGCTTGAGCAAAACAACCTTGACGAAGCAGAGAAAGCCGCGGAAGCGCTGATTACCGCTCAGCCCACTTCCCCCACGGGCTACAACATCCGTGGTGTGGTGGAAGGACGCAAGAAGAACTTTACCGCAGCCGAAGCTGACCTAAGAAAAGCCATCGAACTGGCGCCCCGCAACCCGATCGCTTACGCCCGTCTGGGTGAGGTTCAGACCAATGAGAAAAAATTCAAAGAGGCTGAGGCGCTGTATGAACAGGCCCTGGGCTTAAACCCCGCACTTGCAGAAGCTCTGACCGGCTTATTGCAGACCTATGCCCTCGAGAGAAAACCAGCCGACGCCATCATCAGCCGGATCCAGGACCAGATTACCCGGGCGCCGAATAATAGCGCCTACTACTTGATTCTCGGGCAGGTTTTCCTGGGCACACGGAATCCTGAAAAGGCCCAAACCGCTTTGCAGAAGGCCGTCGACCTCAACCAAAAGAACGTCCCGGCCTTCATCCTGCTTGCAAGTGTCCAAGCCGCCCGCGGTTCCCTCCCCCAGGCCGTGGCCAGTGCCGAGCAAGCGGTGCAGAAGAATCCCCGCGATTTGCAAGCATATACGATCCTGGGTGATATGGAACAGAAATCCGGGAACTGGCAGAAAGCTGAGGAAGCTTATCAAAAAGCCATGCAGATTAACCCCGCCTATGGGTTGGGAGCAAACAACCTTGCGTTCCTGCTCCTTGAGCATGGGGGCAACCTGGACTTAGCCCTGTCCATGGCGCAGACGGCGCGTACCAACTTGCCGGATTCTCCCGACACCGCCGATACGCTGGCCTGGGCCTATGTTCAGAAAGGTGTGTACGGGTCGGCCGTCGATCTCCTCCAGAAAGCCCTCAAGCAGACTCCGAACAATCCCAGCCTCCACTACCACCTGGGAGTGGCTTATCAACGCATGAAGAACCCCGAGGCTGCCACCACCGAGTTCCAGCGAGTTCTTAAGTTAGACCCCGGATATGTAAAGGGCCCGGAGATTCGCGAGATTTTGCAAAACCTCGCGAAAGGGTAAGAAGGGTAAAGGGTAAAGGCTGGGCTAGCCAATCTACTGGAGTGCCGCGAGGATTCTTCCTTCCATTGGGCGTCGAAGCTGTGAAATAATCCCATTGTAGCCGTTGTCGGCGCCTGTCCCGGCTCGTCGGGGACCGCCGGCATGGAGAATCAACAAATTCGGCGGTCCCCGCCGCGCGGTGTAAACTCCGACGGCCTCTACAAATCGCGACGCCGACCTTTTCACAGCTTTTGTCCTAATGGGAAAACTCGCCATGCAAAAAAACCGGCTCAAATCCATACTGCCTTTGTTGATAATCCTGGCCCTAATCGCGGGCCTCTTTGCCAACTGCTCCTGGTGGAGTCCCAGCGCCCGGAAACAGAAGTACTACAAGAGCGCCGAGAGTTTCTACCAGAAGGACAAATATCACGAGGCGGCCATCCAGCTCCAAAACGCCATCAAGATAGACCCGAAATATGCCGACGCTCACTACCTGCTCGCGCAGTGCTACTTGAAGTCGGGGATGTGGCCGGGAGCTTTCGCGGAACTGAACCGGACGGTTGTCCTGGCGCCTCGCAATTGGCAAGCCCAGATCGATCTGGGGGATTTGCTGCTCGCCTCCCGGCAATTCCAGCAGGCCGAAGACAAGGCCAAACTGGTCCTGGCGGCGGAACCGCAGAACGTGGCTGCGCACACGCTGAATGCCAAAGCCATTGCGGCATTGGGCAATCCTCCGGGCTCCCTCGACGAAATGCAGGCGGCGATTCGGATTGCCCCCAACCAGTCCAGCTCTTACCTCAACCTGGCTCTGCTGCAATTAAACGCCAGGCAGATTCCCGAGGCCGAGGACAGTTACAAGAAGGCGATAACCCTGGACCCCAAATCGCCGATCCCGGTGATGGGCCTGGGAACCTTTTATGCCCGGCAACGCCGGTTCCAGGAAGCGGAGCAGCAGTTCCAGCACGCGATTGATCTGGATTCCAAGAGCCCTGCCCCGCGCGGTGACCTGGCGCGTGTTTACCTGGCGGATGGAAAAAATGATGAAGCTATTGAAGTTTTGAAACAAGCCAAGCAGGCCTTAAGCGACAACTCCGATGGCTACCGGATGCTTGGAGATTTTTATTTTCAGATTGGCAAGGTGGATCAGGCGCTGGAAGAATACGCCTCCCTTTACCGCGAATACCCCAAGGATGCCCGGGTCTGGGTGAATTACGTCAAGCTGCTCATTGCCGCCAATCGTCTGGACGATGCGGCAAAGGTCAACGACAGCTTTTTGAAAGAGAACCCAGGCTCCCCGGAGGGCCTCGTCGCCAGAGGGGAGATATGGGTTAAACAGGGCCGGGCGCACGATGCCATACCTTTGCTTGAGGCGGCTCTAAAAACCGAGCCCAACAATGCGCCCATGCATTACAACCTGGGTATCGCCTATTCCAGCGCGGGCCTTCCTGAGCAGGCACACAGCGAGTGGGAGAAAGCCGTAAAGCTGCAACCCAACATGGCGCAGGCGCAGGAGGCTTTGGCCCAGCTTGCGCTCCGGAAAAACGATCTGGAGGAAGCCGAGAGAACCGCGGAGGCGCTGATTACCACTCAGCCCAATTCCCCCGCCGGCTACAACGTCCGCGCCGTGGTGAAATCACGCCGCGGCGACATGCCGGGAGCGGAAGCGGACCTCCGCAAGGCCATGGAACTGGCCCCACGCGACCCGCTGGCTTATACGCGTCTGGCCGAGGTCCGGACCGTGCAGAAGAAATTCAAGGATGCGGAAACCCTTTATGAACAAGCCCTGGGCATTAACCCCGAATTCACCGAGGCTCTGGCGAGCTTATTGACAACCTATACCCTGGAGAAAAAGCCCGCCAACGAGGTCATCAGCCGCCTCAAGACCCAGATTGGCCGGGCGCCGAATAATACCGCCTATTATGTGATGTTGGGGGAGGCCTTCATCCGCGTCCGGGATCTGGAGAACTCACAAGCCGCCCTGGAGAAAGCCGTCGAACTCGATGGCAAGAATGTCCGAGCCTACGTGCTGCTTGCCGATGTGCAAGCCGCCCGCGGTTCGCTCCCCCAGGGCATCTCGACCGCCGAGCGCGCCGTGCAGCTCAGTCCCCGCGATTTGCGCGCCTATTCGGTCCTGGGGAGCCTGGAAGACAGATCCGGGAATTGGCAGAAAGCCGAGGATACATTCCGCAAGGCCATGCAGATTGATCCCGCCTACGGCATCGGGGCCAACAAGCTTGCCTATCTGCTTCTGGAGCACGGGGGAAACGTCGACGAAGCCCTCTCCTTCGCCCAGACCGCACGCAACAGCATTCCGGATTCCCCGGCCACCGCCGATACCCTGGCATGGGCCTATGTCCAGAAGGGTCTCTACGGCTCGGCTTTCGATCTCTTGAAGAAAGCCCTTGCCCAGGCGCCGGGCGATCCCAACATCCACTATCACCTTGGCGTGGCTTATCAGAAGTCGGGGAACATGGCGGCTGCCGCCACCGAGTACCGGCAAGTTCTTAAGTTGGACCCCGCCTACGCCAAGGGCCCCGAGATTCGCAAGATATTGGCAGACCCCAACGCCCAGTAAATAGCAGAATTCCCAGCTCGTCTCCTCTGCCGAAACTCAGCACGTAAGCTCTTTGGATTCAGCATCAATTGCGCTGTCATTCTGAGCCCGCTTTTTGGGCGAAGAACCCCCGTAGTTCGCTTTTCTCGCGCACCTCTGCGAAATACGGGGATCCTTCGCCCCGATGAAGTGCGTCGGGACTCAGGATGACAGGTTTGGGTCAGGATGACAGGTTGCATGAGGATGACAGGTTGTATCAGGATAACCGTGCTGGCGCTGTCATTCTGAGCCCGCTTTTTGGGCGAAGAACCCCTGTAGTTCGCTTTTGTCGCGCACTCCTGAGAACTACAGGGGTCCTTCGCCCCGATGAAGTGCGTCGAGACTCAGGATGACAGGTTGTATCAGGATGAGAGTGTGGCTCAGCATGGCGGCGGGTTCTTTCCATACCACCCTTCGCTGAGGTCTTGCCACGCGGGGTTGCCGGCGATAATCAAGGCGATCTTCTTGGCACGCAGCCAACCCTTAATTTGTTTCTCGCGCTGGATGGCGGCGCGTATGTCGCCGAAAACCTCGAAGTAGACCAGCCGAGTGAGGTTATACTGGCTGGTAAATCCTGGTATTAGTTTGCACTTGTGCTGGACCACGCGCCTTTCGAGGTTGTTGGTGACTCCCGTGTAGAGCGTGCGGGTTTTGTTGGTCATTATATAGACGTAATAGGTTTTCACCGCTGCCCCCCTCCTTGTGGTGCGCGGCATTCTCGCACATTACCTGTCATTCTGAGCCCGCTTTTTGGGCGAAGAACCCCCGTAGTTCACTTTCCTCGCACACTCCTGAGAACTACAGGGGTCCTTCGCCCCGATGAAGTGCGTCGGGGTTCAGGATGACAGGTTGGGCCAGAATGACAGGTTTGGTCAGGGTAACTGTGCAGGATGACAGGTTGGGAGATTGGTTCTCCTCATCATGGCCAAGGCGCCGAGATACGTGCGGGGCGGGGGAAGGATGACCGCTTGCAACGTTCGTTTTGAGATGGGCTACTGGGGAAGGGCGGTATGAAAGGCAAGGAAACAGTTGACCGGCCACGCTATCCGGCTCTTCCTGTTGCCGCAGCCGACACCAGCGTGGAGAATCAATTCTGGGATGTGAAACACTAATCCCCGGCCACCGCTGCACGGTGGCCGGGGAGATTAGCATCCCTCATTATGCATGGGCCCAAACGCTTGGCTCTCACCAGAGGGCCATCTTTCAAGCGCTAGCTGCGCCGACGCGCGATGCCAAGAAGCCCAATCAGACCCACACCCAACAACGATAGGGTTGCTGGCTCGGGCGTGCCAGGCGGAGGCGTAAGTTCCTTTTGAAGGTAAAGCGTACTCGATTGACCATCAAGACTAAAGGTCGAGCCGCAGGTCCCATTATGCACACAGGCATCGGTACTCGACAGCGCTGAAGTCCCAGAGATGTCCCATGTGGTCGCGCCTTCGTTAAAGAATGACGCCGTGTCACCGGATATCGCACCACTCGACGGACCAGTAAGACCAAAATTGAGAGTGCAGTAACTACCCGAGGTATTCGGAGTGCAACTCATGTCCAGGATTACTTGGCCGGGGGTGGTGAAATTAGTACCTCTGAACCCATACCCACTGGTTGTGTCCGCCGGAGTCGATAAATTAATCCCGGTGAGATACCACTGGTAATCGGTGTTTTTAACCCCACCGAGACCGGTGCTGGTATCCCAGTCTTCTAAATTCCCCGTAAAGGTAAGGGTGCCACCAATTCCCCACGCACCGCCATTGTTAGCATTGGTACTCTCGCTCACCATCGAAAAAATCGGCAAACTCCCTGCAATGGTGTCACCTGGGTTGACTCCACCGGATCCCACCATGTTGTTGGTGGTGGTAACCGTGCCGCCAGGTAAAATCGATGCGAATTCAATGGTGTCAGCCAAGCCAACGACGGGCAAGATCAACAAGCAAAGTGCAGCGATAAGGGATGCTCTTTTCATTTACTCCTCCTATGGATTAGACTGCTTTCGGTCTGTAATATAGCACGCACCGTTCCAAACTTGTCAAACTTTATTTTCCTTTAATTTCAGCATGTTAGAAAACCCTCATTTTCCGTGTTCCCGCCGGATGTGCAAACCGTTGCGCTGTTGCTGCACCACTCGGGAGGATTTCCCGGAAATTCCGGAACCTGAGCCAGCCTCTGGATCAAGCCTCGGTCACCAACTTCTCCGGGGTGAGCGAGCCCGGAGATGATAACCCAGCATCCCGAATTTTGTAAAGCAAAGAACGATAGCTGATGTTGAGCGCCCGGGCAGCCCGCTTGCGATTCCAGTGATGGGCTTGCAGGGTTTTCAAAATGACCTTTCGCTCAATCTCAATCACCGCCCGTTGGGTGATTCTTTTCAATGAAATGGGGCCGTTGATGGGGATCTCTGGATCGAAAGTTGTGGGAGGAGGATGACTTACGACTAAATCCCGGCTGACTTCCTCCTCCGACCCCAGGATGACGTAGCGCTTGACCAGGTTTTCAAGCTGGCGGATGTTTCCCGGCCAATCGTAGGCCTTGAGCGCCTCCATCAGGCGGGAAGAAACGGGCTGGGGGGTGACTTTGAATGTATCGCCATGGGATTGAAGGAAGTAATCCACCAAATCCGGGATATCCTCACGCCGCTCGCGCAGGGGCGGCAGTTGCATGTCCAGAACGTTGATGCGGTAGTAGAGATCCAGGCGAAAAGTTCCCGCCTCAATTTCCTTGTCAAGCTGGCGGTTGGTGGCGCAAACCACCCGCACCTCGACGCGCTTGTCTTCCTGCGCCCCAATCCGTGAAAACTGGCCATCCTGAAGGAGTTGCAGAAGCTTCGCCTGCAAGCCCATGTCAAGCTCACTGATCTCGTCCAGGAACAGGGTGCCGCGATCGGCCAATTCGACCCGGCCGGGTTTGGCGCCATAGGCGCCGGTGAACGCGCCCCGCTCGTATCCGAAAAGCTCGCTTTCCAGCAGCGCGCTGGGAATGGCGGGGCAACAGACTTTTACAAAGGGGCCGTCGCTCCAGGGAGCCTGGATGTGCAACAGTCTGGCCAGCACCTCCTTGCCTGTTCCGCTCTCCCCATGGATAAGAACGGGCACGTTTGTCCCGGCCACCTTGCGAATCTTAAGGCGGATGATATCCATGGCCGGTGAGCGCCCGAAAACCACGGCGTCCGGGGGCGTGCTGGGGTCACCCACCCTCGACACCCAGGGGCTTGAAATCGGAATGTCTTTGGCCACTTGTTGGCCGCTACGTTCCACGATGCACTCTTCTTAAACAGGCTGATGAAACGGATGTCCTTCGCCTTGACAAGGCATAGAAATGCACACGGAAGACCAAATAAGTTCAAACCCTGAAATTTATCCGTAATTTGCCATAATATCTACAGGTTGTTTAAATAAGTCATTATTTATCATAACGATACAATAAAGAACGAAAAATAGCCGGGGCGGAAAATAGACCCTACCCCATGACGTAATAGGCAGGAGATGTATGCAAAAGATTGCACACCTGTGGAGTAATTTTCCCTAGCCTGTCAGACGAGTCGCGTGCCGGCCCCGCGCTGCTCTTCCTCAAGTCCATACTCGCGAATTTTGTAGAGCAATGCCTTGTAGCTGATTTTCAGAAGACGCGAGGCAGCCTTGCGGTTCCAGTTCGTATGCACCAGGGCCTCGCCTATGGCCTTGATCTCCGCCTCATCCTTGAGGTTGCGAACAATGGTTTTCAGATCGCCATTCCCAGACTTCGGCGGGGCTGGGGAAGGCGCGGAATTGCCTACATTTACACCCCGCCGGGTGCGGAGTTCCTGGATGGCCTGGGGTTCGTCTCCGAGGATCAAATAGCGCTTTACAAAATTCTCCAACTCGCGCAGGTTCCCCGGCCAGGAGTGCGCTAACGCGGCGTCCACCAGCGCCGGCGTAAGGGGAAGAGGGTCGCGCGTATACCGCACGGCAAATCGGGACATGAAGTGGCGGAGGAGCAGAGGGATTTCCTCCCGGCGTTCGCGCAGTGCCGGCAGGGTCACGCTGAAAGCATTCAGGCGATAGTAGAGGTCTTCGCGCAGTTTTTTGGACGCCAGGGACTGGGGAATGTCCACGTTGGTGGCGGCCAGAATGCGCACGTCCACCGTGATTACAGAACGGCCGCCCAGTCGGGTGAACTGATGGTCCTGCAAAACGTGGAGCAGCTTGGCTTGCAAAGCCGGCGACATCTCGCCAATCTCATCCAGAAGAATCGTCCCCTTATCGCAGAGCTCGAACCTGCCGGGCTTGGCCTTTACCGCCCCGGTAAATGCCCCGGCCTCGAAACCAAAGAGTTCGCTTTCCAGAAGATCGTTGGGAAGGGCGGCACAGTTGACCTTAAGAAAAGTTTGATGGGCTCGCGGGGACAACTTGTGAATTAAGCGCGCCAGAACTTCTTTGCCCGTGCCGCTCTCGCCCAGCAGCAGCACCGGAACGTCAACCCCTGCGATCATGCCAATATGAGCGCGAATCTTGCGCATGGCCTCGCACGCGGTAAGAAAGTAGAGGTCTTCTCCCACCTCTTCCGCGGTCTCCAGCAGGACTTCTTCATCCAGCCCCCGGCCTGGACGCCCCAGGGCCCGCTTCATCACCGCCTCAAGATCTTCCTTTTGGAAGGGCTTGGGCAAGAAGTCCTGGGCCCCCAGCCGGATCGCCTTCACCACGGTCCCCGGATCGCTAACACAAGAAAGCATGACGACTTTGATCCCCGGCCGGATTTCGCTCATGCGTCCCAGGGTCTCGAGGCCGTCGAAACCGGGCATGGACACGTCCAGCAAAACAAGATCGGGTAGAGGCTCCTGCTGGATGCGCCGCACCGCCTCAAAACCACTGGAAGCCGTTTCCACCGTGTAGGACTCAACCTCCAGCAGCGTGCGCAGAAAGTTGACCATATGGGGTTCGTCATCAACCACGAGAATATTGGGGAAGGTCGCCATTAGGGTCCTTGCCTGACCGAACAGGAAGAGTTGAACAAACGGTCAGGAATTCAAACTGATTCTTGAAACCCGGGGACAGGGAACTCGTCCGCGTCGCGAATGCCCGGGTTTAGGTTTGCCGAAGCGGCAATAAGAAACAGAACTTGCTTCCGACGCCCAGCTCGCTTTCCACCCAGATTTTTCCTTCGTGCATTTGAATGAGGCGCCGGGCAATAGCCAATCCCAATCCCGCACCCTGTGTCTGCGTCTGATCGCCAGGACTTCGGAAGAAATCTTCAAACACCTCTTGGTAGAACTCGGGGGCGATTCCCTTGCCGGTGTCAGCCACCGTAACCCGCGCGACCCTGGCTCCCACCGAACCACCGCTGCGCCGTTCCACCTCACAGGGCGTGGTCATGCGGCTGCGCCGCTCCCAGACATGCAGATCCGCGGTCAACCAGACCGTGCCGCCCGGGGCAGTGAACTTGAGTGCGTTCTCCAGGAGGTTGGAGACTACTTGTTGCACCTTGTCGTAGTCGAAATTGAACTGTGGCATCTCCGGGTTGGCCCGGAAGTACAACGCCACTCCCTTGGCGGAGAACTTGTCCATCCAGTACCCCGACACTTCGGCTACACAGGCGCTCAAATCCCCCGACTCCAGCCTGAGCATGACCGACCGGTGGCCATTGGCGAGAGAGCTGTAGGCTAAGAATTCCCGCGCGAATTTCTGCAGTCGCGCGCAATTGGTGCGGGTTTCTTCCAGGATATTCTGCTGCCGCTTGGTAAGTGGCCCCACTTTTCGGCTGAGCAACATCTCCACGTAGCCGGAAACAATGGCCAGTGGATTCTTGATCTCGTGCGCCAAAGTCGCCAGCGCCAGCGTGCGCCGCTGGAGTTCCTCCTCCAGGCGCCCGCGACTCCCCAAGAGGTCCTGGTAAAGGGTGGGAAGAGAGGTGCCGGCCTCACCCGTTTTCGGCGCCGTTGACGCACTCGACTGGCGATCTTCTCTTTCTCTTCTTGCCACCAAGCCTTCTGACTTCTTGGAAGACTTCACACTGTCGCCATTTGAGTTGGGGATGGTCTGGACTTTCCCGGTTTGACGTAATTCTGCCATGGCAGCAATCTCTGCTCAACCCTCGGAAAAAAACGAGTCAACTACCGTCCGGCAAGTTACGAAATTAACTAGAAAATACCATCCTTGGCCGGGTCGCGTCAAGGAAAAAGAACGCAAAATTCGGCCACTCTAGAGAAAAACATTGCATCATTGGACTTTTTGTCTTCTTTCCTCCGAAAAGTAGGTTTTCCGTGACTATCATCAAACCACTTATGTATCTATGAGTTACGGAAATCGTAATCTTTTCGGGCTTGCTGTCATTTGGCCACTGGCTTGCTGCATCCACTTCGTAAGGTATTAGGGTGGTTCTTCACTGGAGGTGTCTCATCGGGGCAGAACGAAGACAGTTCCAACGACTCCCGCTGGCGATCCCTCTGTTCTTACGAGGCAAGGACAAGGGCGGAAAGCAATTCCTGGATTTCACCCTGGCATTGGACATCAGTGCGGGTGGCGCCTTAGTGGCCACGAAAAGGATCCTCGCTCGCGCCTCATGGCTTTATCTCGAAGTGCCGACCGCCCCGATACCCATCCTCCCTGTTTCCCTCAAACCCAAACGCGCCGTAACGGGCCGCGTGGTTAGGAGCACGGACAAGGATACTTATTATCTCTGTGCCGTGCGATTTGTTCACCCGTTGATTTAACTCCTCCGGCAAATTTAAGTTGCTCATTATGGACCAGCTCTCTGCGCTTGCTTTCCCATAACCACGCCGTCCACCTTATCGATACACTTGCTTGCTGCTATAATCAAACGTGCGTTCACCGTGAGGAAAAGCATGAGGCTGGGAATAGACTTCGGCACAACTCGCATCATCGTGGCGTTCGTTGATCGGGGCAACTACCCCGTGGTGTCATTCGAAGCTCCGGACGGAGCGGCCCGCGAGTGGTTCCCTCCCCTGGTGGCTGTCAAAGACCAGAAGCGCGTCTATGGATGGGAGGCTTGGGCGGCGCAGGAAGAATCGGGCTGGACGGTGGTGCGGTCGCTCAAGCGGGCCTTGGAAGGGGCTGGCCCGGAAACGCTGGTTCAGATCTCCACCCAGACCATCCCCATGCTGCAATTGCTCGGCGAGCTGTGTTCGGCCCTGCGCATTAATTTACTGGAGCATTCCAACTTGCCCAGCGTGGAAGCAGGCCTTCTTGAGGTGATGCTCGGGGTCCCGGCGAATGCCAACAGTAATCAGCGATTCTTGACGGCAGAGGCTTTCCGGCAGGCCGGTTTCCACGTCCTGGGGCTCTTGAACGAACCTTCCGCCGCGAGCATCGAGTTTGGCCACCGCGACCGCAGCTCACGGCCGAAGAAATCCAGGAGCCCAATCCTGGTGTACGACCTGGGAGGCGGAACCTTTGATGCCTCGCTGGTGGTGTTGGATGAGAGCGAACAGAGCGTCATCGCTTCGGAAGGCATCGGCTCACTGGGAGGAGACGACTTTGACGAAGTCCTGGCGGAGATGGCGCTCGATTCCGCGGAGATCAGCGCCAGCGAGCGCGATAGCCTCTCGCAGGCAGAGATTTTTCGCCTGCACGAAGAGTGCCGTGCCCGGAAAGAAAGCCTGCACCCCAACACCCGGCATATCTCCGTTGACCTGGGAGTGGTGCGGGAAGGCTGGCCGGAGGTCTCCTTGCCGGTCGCGAACTTCTACGAGCGCAGTCAGATGCTGGTACAGGAAACCTTACACGCCACGGAAGACCTGCTGGAGGCACACGGATTTGGCCCGTCGGGGACTTCGGCCTCGGCTCAAGCGGGGGAGCAGAATCTGGAAGCTCTTTACGTCACCGGGGGCGGAAGCGAGCTGCCGATTGTGGCGCGCATGCTTCGCGAGGTGTTCGGCCGCCGGGTGAGACGCTCCGCCTACACCCGCTCCGCCACCGCCATCGGTTTGGCGATCCAGGCTGACGCGCAGGCAGGGTACGTCCTGCGCGACAGGTTCACCCGCCACTTCGGCGTGTGGCGGGAAGCTGACCAGGGCCGCGCTGTGGTATTTGACCCGCTATTCTCGAAGGGAACGCCGTTGCCGGCGCCCGGAGAGCCGCCGCTGGTGCAGTCGCGCCAGTACACTCCTGTCCACAACATCGGCCATTTCCGCTACCTCGAATGCAGTCATCTCACCGACGACGGACGCCCCGCCGGAGACATCACCGTTTGGGACGATATTCGCTTCGCCTTTGACCCGGCAATTCGCGACACCCCGGACCTGAGCCGCGTGCCCGTCGCGCACCTCGACCCGGGTCTTCAACCCCTGGCCGAGGAGAGCTATTCGTGTGACGCGGGCGGAACGCTGCAGGTGACCATCGCAAATTTGTCGGAAGGTTACAGCCGCTCGTATCGCGTGGGCTATTGGGCTTCGGTTGAGACACGTATTGTTCCGGGCCGCAAGCGGAAAAGCTCATCCCGCCGATAGCAAGACCGGCATTTGTGGTAAACTTTTGCGTTATTGAAGGGAAATGGTGGGCGATACAGGATTCGAACCTGTGACTTCTACCGTGTGAGGATAGCACTCTACCGCTGAGTTAATCGCCCGCGGCAATTAATGAAGATAACAGATTTTGGGCCCATGGTCTAGACACTCAGGGGCAGACTCTCGAGAATGAACCGCATGGAAAAAGTGGAAGTGAACCATCACCTCGCCGTTGCTCCGGACCTTCTCAAGCGCGTGCAGCAATCCGTGCAAAGCGTCATCCGGGGCAAGAATGAAGTGATTCAGCTCACCCTGGTGGGACTGTTCGCGCGCGGTCACTTGCTGATTGAGGACGTTCCCGGCGTGGGCAAGACCACCCTGGCCCATGCGCTGGCGCGCTCGTTCAATTGTACTTTCCAACGCTTGCAATTCACCTCTGACCTGCTGCCGTCCGACGTGGTGGGCATCAGCGTATTCAGTCAAGCCACTCAGCGGTTTGAATTTCGCCAGGGCCCCATTTTCGCCAACATCGTCCTGGCCGATGAAATCAACCGCACCACACCCAAGACCCAAAGCGCGCTGCTGGAAGCCATGAACGAGAACCAGGTGACGGTGGACAATCGCACCTACCCGCTGCCTCGGCCCTTCATGGTGGTGGCAACCCAAAATCCCATTGAGCATCACGGCACCTACCCGCTGCCGGAGTCGCAGATGGATCGTTTCCTGATGCGGATTCGCGTCGGCTATCCCACCCTGGAAAGTGAAAAAGAAATTCTGCGGAATTTTGCCGACGCCGAGCCGCTGGCGAACATCGAGCCCGTCATGAACGCCGAGGAAGTGCTGGAGGTTCAGCAGGCAGTCCGCCGCGTGAAAGTCGACGAAGAGTTGATGAATTACACCCTGGCGATTGTGGAAAAGACGCGCCAGCATGAGTACCTCAGCCTGGGTGTCAGCCCACGCGGCTCGATGTCGCTGTACCGCGCCGCCCAGGCCATGGCCGTCATGGAAGGCCGCACCTACTGCATCCCCGATGACTTCAAACGCCTCGTGATCCCCGTTTTCTCCCACCGCTGCATCGTCAGCTCCCGCTACCTTTCCACCATGAAGAAATCAGACCAGTCGGAAGCTATCCTGCGCGAAATCGTGGATTCCACGCCCGTCCCGCTATAGAGAGCAGTAGGCAGAAGGCAGTAAGCAGTAGGCAGTAGGCGGCCCGGGAAGGCGGTTGCCTCGCTAAAATCACCGCGCCCCGAGGCGGCGGTTCCCGTTCCGGGATAGGAAGTGGTAAGGTCATCACCAGCGATTATTCAGGAACATCCTAGGCGACCGGGGTGTCTATCTCTATATGGAAAGGCGACTCAGAATCACAATGTTATTGTTTGCAGTCGCTGTCATGGCCGTCGCTGCTATGGAGGTTCGTCATCGAGTAATTTTCGGGCATTTCTTCCCAATAGGTCTGCATGCTGACGTGAGTGTGGCCAAGGCCGACATTGGAATACCGGGAATCAGTAAGATTTACGAAGCCCACGTTACTAATTTCGGCGTCTTTCCGCGACGAATCGAACGATGCGAATTCATAGACGACGCTTCCGCTCATGGCGTTAGCATTGGTTATCGCCTCCAACGATTGGACAAGTCAGCGGGTCGGTGGCAAACGGTCTTGGATGCCGCTGTTGGGCACTGCCAACCTTACCCCCTTGGAATTGCGCAGGCACGTATGACTTCAAAGTTGCTCTGGCCAGGGCAAACCTTGTCTACAGGTGCTGAAGCCACCGGGGCAAGGGGAAAACTCAAAGGCGAGACAATGAGATTTATCGTCGTGGTGAACGGCCACGACCTCCCGACAACCAGCTTCACAATTGACGAGCAGGTTCAAGGAGCGGACGCAAGTTATCGAGTTAGGCACTGAGACAATAACTGGCGTGAAATCCCCTTCGCACAAACAATATTGATTCAGGACAACGCCATACCGCCGAGAGTTTCGCTGAAGAAAGTAGGGCCGCAAATTCCAAGTGCTCCGACTTCGTCGTGTCGTCGGCATACCGGATCAGTACGGTTGCCGCTGGCGGGCATGAGCGAACCCGACGGTCAGGACGGCTCGCCCGCCATTCAGATCGGCGCGATATCCGCCGTGGTGGTCGCGTGGGTCCCCGCAGTGTCTGGTAGTGGGGAAGATTCTACTGCTTTCTGCCCACTGCTTGCTGCCTTCCACCTTCTGCCTACTGCTTACTACCTACTGCTTTTCTGAGTTACAATCAACCCCACATGGCGACAATCTCCCAACCCGCTTCCGGAGGCATGTGGCGACACCTCTGGTCCATGGCGCGCTACCAGATGGAGCACGTTGACCGCGCGGCGTGGCGGCGCTTTTGGGGGGCGCTGTTCGGCCTGGGCCTGGCCTTCTTCCTCGCCTTGTATTCAACCGCGCTGCGCGAGGCTGGCCACACGGATGGCGCCATGGCAGCGGCTTCCCTCTCGTTGCTCATCGCCGCAATCGTTGCGATCAAGATCGTTCCCTACCTCGCCAAACGCACTGCGCTCGAACGCTGGATGATCAAGGTTGAGTATGAGTTCACGCGCGAGGGCGTGGTCTATTTCCTGATCATCATGTTCATCGCCCTCGCCGCGCTCAACACCGGCAACAATCTCCTCTTCATCATTCTGGCCAATCTTCTTTCCGGAATTCTGTTGTCAGGAATTCTTTCCGCCATTGTGCTCTCACAACTGGAATTGGATTTTGCCCTGCCGGAGCACGTTTTCGCCGAGCGCCCGATGATCTCGCGCCTGACCGTTCAGAACCTGAAGTGGATATTCCCGTCCTTTTCCCTCACCCTGACGGCCCGCGACCCCCTGAAGGGTAAGCGGAAGCGCACCGCCCTGGCCGCGCCGCGCCAGATTCTGGACGCTCCCGTCTACGTGCCCTACATTCCGCACCGCTCCGCCGTGACCCAGCACGTGGAACTCACCTTCCCTCGCCGCGGGCGCTATACCCAGGAGGGATTTCGCGTCAGCAGCAAATTCCCCTTCGGCCTCCTGCTGAAGGCGCATGAAGTGGCGAGCAAGCAGGAAATCCTGGTGCTCCCCAACATCCAACCCACGGAAGAGTTTTATGAAATCCTGCCGCTGATTGGTGGCGAGATTGAAAGCTTCTTCAAGGGGCGCGGCCACGACCTGTACGCCATCCGCGACTACGCGGAATCCGATAGCGCCCGCCACGTGGACTGGAAAGCCACGGCCAAGGCCCAGCAACTCAAGGTGCGGGAATACGCGCGCGAGGATGAGCGGCGGCTGGTGCTGGTCTTTGATGCGAGCCTGCCCTCCACCGACGAGAAAGCGCTCGCGCAGTTCGAAAAGGGAGTCAACTTCTGCGCCTGCCTGGCGTGGCACTTCCACGAAATCGACGCGCAGATGCAATTCATTGCCGATGGATTCCAGACCCCCATGGCCCCCGCCGCAGAAATTATTTACTCGGTGCTGGAGACACTGGCGCTGGTCGAACCCAGGGCGCGCTCAGCCTCCTCGATGGGAGACCTGCAAGCGCGCATCGCCTCCGCCGCAAGAGGATTTCACATCGTCATCACCAACCGCGCGCATGGCTCAATTCCCACCAACCTCTGGGGAAATTCTTATATGGTGTTTATGGATTCGCTGTGATCAGCTCTCACTTCTGCAAACGCTTCCGCGCCAGGACCACCGCGCCCAGCGCGCCGGCGTTATCGCCCAGCGTGCCGGGAACGATCTTTACTCGTTCTGCGTCGTGACGCCGCAGGAAATTTTCGTACGCGGTCTTGCGGATGGGCCCCACAAAATACTCACCCAGGCGTTCGGCGATTCCCCCGCCCATCACCACGCACTCCGGATCAAGCAAATTCACCACGCTGGCCACAGCCATTCCCAGAAAATATTGCGCGCGCTTCATCACCTTGCGCATGACGGGGTCATTCTTCTTCAGCGCGCGCTGGATGATGCTGCTGGTCATGCGGTCCTTGCCGCGCTCCTCCATGAGCTTGAGCACGCAGCTCTTTTCCCCGGCGCGAATGGCCGCGCGCACATCGCGCTCCATGGCGGTGCGGCTGGCCAGCGCCTCGATGCACCCGTGGTTCCCGCAGCCACACACCGGGCCATCCACCTGCACAATCATGTGGCCCACCTCCGCCGCCGCACCCCGCATACCCAGATAGAGTTCGCCCCGGAAGATGATGCCGCCGCCGATTCCCGTCCCCACAAAGATTCCCACCAGTTCCTGCGCGCCCCGCCCTGCCCCCAGAGCGTGTTCGCCGGCCACGCCTACGTTGACGTCATTCTCCGCGAAAACGGGAACATGCAATAGCTTTCGCAGGTCCGCCGCCAGGGGCACCGCTTCCCAACCCAGGTTGGGCGCGTGATAAACCACGCCGTGCTGCGGATCGACCGCCCCCGGCGCTCCAATGCTGACGGCGCGCAATTGCGATTTGCGCAGGCCCGCCGCCGCCACCACGTCTTCCACCATCGCCGCCAGGTCGCGAATAATTCCCGCAGGCTTCTGCGCGACGTTGGTGGGCTGCTTCATAACCGCCAGAATTTCGTTTTGCGCATTCACCACCAGCGCCCGCAGGCTTGTGCCGCCCATGTCGATTCCCACTATGACTTCTTTCGCTGGAGCCATCAGAGCGCCTCCGTAATCTTCAGGATGTTGGCTGGTGAGTCTATCGCAATCTGGCGTTTCAGAGAATGGCTGTTTGGAACGGAGCAAAAACTGGTGCGACCCCGCAACTTGCAAACCTGTGAGAAAATACCAACTTCGCCACAGAGACACTGAGGCGCTGAGCTCTGAATACAAAAGAGCTTTTCTCGGCGCCTCTGTGCCTCTGTGGTGATAATTAAACGCCTTGAAGAATATGGGAGACTGACATGGATTTGGGCCTTAAGGGAAAAACCGCAGTGATTTCAGGCTCGACGGCGGGAATTGGCTTGGCCATTGCCACGGCGCTTGCCGCCGAGGGCGCGTCGGTGGTCATCAACGGACGCACGGAAGCGCGCGTGAATGCGGCCATCGATAAGATTTGTTATGACGTGATGGGAGCGCAGGTTGAGGGCGTCGCTGCTGACCTTGGAACACTCGATGGCGTTGAGACCTTTCTGAACAAGACGCCGGAAGCCGACATCCTGGTCAACAATCTGGGAATCTTCGAAGCGAAACCCTTTGCGGAAATCACCGACGCCGATTGGCTGCGATTTTTCGAGGTCAACGTGCTGAGCGGAGTGCGCCTGGCCCGCCACTACCTGCCCACCATGCGCGACAAGAACTGGGGCCGCGTGATCTTCATCTCCAGCGAATCGGCCGTGAACATTCCCGTCGAGATGATTCATTACGGCATGACCAAGACGGCGCAAGTGGCCGTGGCGCGCGGCTTGGCGGAGTCCGTGGCCGGCACTGGCATCACGGTGAACTCAATTCTGGTCGGACCCACCCGCTCCGAGGGCGTCGGCAACTTCCTGGAACAGATGGCCAAGCAGCAAGAGGTGACCCCCGCGCAGGTGGAAAAGGAGTTCTTTGAGAAGGTGCGCCCCAGTTCGCTGCTGAAGCGCTTCGAGAAGCCCGAAGAAGTTGCGGCCGTCGTAGCCTTCGTCGCCAGTCACCAAGGCGCCATCATCAACGGCGCCGCCCTCCGCGCCGAGGGAGGCGTGGTGCGCTCGGCACTCTAAACCCAACCGCCCGCGGCGAATCGGTGCGGCCCCTGATGCGCTACCCGCTTTCCGATCGTCGTGTCAATTGGAATGGGAACCCTTTCGTCGCACCGGTCCTTCCCGCGAAGGCGGGAATCCATTCCGTCGTCGGCTCATTGCCAATGGCTCGCGAAGTGGATTCCCGCCTTCGCGGGAAGGACGGCACTTGGGAGGGTCTGCGTCTCGCAAGTGGCAGGCTGGCGCATCAGAGCGAGTTCAGCTTTGCGCCAGCCTTTTGGAACTGCCCCAATTGCGTCTGGAAAGGGAAATTTATGGCAAATTGGCCTTCCAAAACCGAGTTTTTCTGCAAGAATGGCTTCAATTGAGCACAAATGTCCGCAAGGTGCTCGGGCATTTTGTCGTTCGATCCTTTGTTTTCATACACATTTCCGGATCGACCTTCATTTTTTATACTTTTTGGGGGTGGTGGTCCCCCTGAGTGACTTTTTGTTGGCTTAAGGGGTGGCGGAATCGCCACGATGGGTGGAGGCCGAAAGCTCCCCGCAGCATGAGCACAGTCCTTACCCGCCGGGCGCGGACTTATTCAGCCATCATACACACATGTCTAGCCTTTGTCAAGAACAAAATGAGGTTACAGGGAGTAGCGCGGGTAGCCATCTCTGAAACCGCG
>PLWR01000301.1 GCA_003165615.1 Acidobacteriota bacterium
TATTATTTACGGATAAGCTCTAAGAATCCAAGTTCATCCCGCCACGCGCTGGAGCGTCTCGAAGAAATTGGGGAAGGAAATATCCACGCAGGAGCTGTCTTTGATAACGGTCGTACCTTCTGCAACCAGACCGGCGATGGCGAAGGCCATGGCAATGCGGTGATCGGCATGCGGATCGATTTCCGCGCCGCGCAGTTTCTGATGGCCGGCCACGCGCAGCCCGTCAGGAAATTCCTCCACCTCGGCCCCCATGCGGCGCAGGTTTTCCGCCACTGCCGCCAGGCGGTCGCTCTCCTTCACACGCAGTTCCGCCGCCCCCCGAAACGTTAATCCCTGCTCAGTCTGCGTGCCCAGGACGGCAAGCACCGGCAGCTCGTCAATCAGACCCGGCACCAGTTCTTCCGGAATTTCTCCGCCTGCAAGCTGGCTGGAATCAACGTGGAGGTCACCGAGTAGTTCCCCATTAAGGATTTCGAGGTTCACCACCTTGACGCGGCCCCCCATGGGAACCAGCAAGTCCAGCAACGCCGTGCGCGTAGGATTCAGGCCGACGTTGTGCAGCATCAGGTTGGAATCCGGCGTTAGGAGCCCGGCCACGATGAAAAACGCCGCGGAGGAAATATCGCCGGGAACGTAGAGCTTTTTCNNCGGCAATGGTGCGCTGGTGGCGGCCAATGTCCGCTCCCATCTGCTCCAGGGCGATTTCCGTGTGGTCGCGCGTGGGAAGCTTCTCCACGACCTCCGTCTCGCCTGCGGCAAACAGGCCCGCAAGCAGGATGGCGGATTTCACCTGGGCGCTCGCCACGGGCATTTCATAGCGAATGGGCTTAAGGTTTCCGCCCTCAATCTCGATGGGGGGGCATCCCTTGTCAGCGGTCTTGAAACGCGCCCCCATGAGGGTCAGCGGCTCGGCCACGCGCTTCATGGGGCGGCGAGAGAGCGATTCGTCACCCACCAGCACGGAGCGAAACGGCTGACCGGAGAGAATCCCCGACAACATGCGGATGGTTGAGCCGGAATTCCCCGCATCGAGCGGCCCCGATGGCACTCGCAGACCGTCCAGGCCTACCCCCGCGACCTTCACCACGTTGTCTTTGCGCTCAATCCTGACGCCCAGCGACTTCAGGCAATTGAGCGTGGACTGGCAATCGGCGCTCGAGGAAAAGAAATGGATCTCGCTCTCGCCATTGGCTATGGCCGCCAGCATCGCATAACGATGGGAGATGGATTTATCCCCGGCGAATTGCACTGTACCTTCCAGCCGCTTCGCGGCGTTCACTTTCTTTGACTTCGACCCAAACAACCCCATGCTCTTATCCTATTGAATAATATAAGGTGACAGCGCCAATGCCGTGCCTGCGGCAACCTGCGCGGGCATACGGAGCGTACCCGTAGGGAAGCGTTTTCGCACAGCCCGTGAAACCCCGCCTTATTCCACGGTCACGCTCTTGGCGAGGTTGCGGGGCTTATCGACGTCGCGGCCAAGAAGCACTCCGCAGTAATAGGCTAAGAGTTGGAGAGGCACGACAGTCAGCAGAGGAGCCACCGCTTCATGCGTTCGCGGAACATAAATGATATCGTCCACCAGATTGCCGAGCTTGGTATTACCCTCAGTAGTGACGGCGATGATCTTGCCTTCGCGCGCACGAATCTCCTGCATGTTGGAAACGACGCGCTCATACGAGCCGTCCTCCAGCGCCAGCGCCAGGGTGGGAAACTTGGGATCAATCAGCGCAATCGGCCCGTGTTTCATTTCGCCCGCAGCATACCCCTCCGAGTGAATGTAGGCAATTTCCTTGAGTTTCAACGCGCCTTCCAAGGCAATGGGGTACTGGAACTTGCGTCCGATGAAAAGAAAATGCTCCGAGTGGCAATATTTTTCCGCGAGTTCACGAACTTTTCCCGCTTGCTTCAAGATTTCGCTGATCTGCTCCGGCACTTTTTCCAGCGCACGGATGATTTCATGGCCTTCTTCGTAGGACAGATCGCGGGCGCGTCCGATGAGCAGCGCCATGAGGGTGAGAATCGTGAGCTGCGAGGTGAAGGATTTGGTGGAGGCAACTCCCACCTCAATGCCGGCGTGGGAATAAATCCCGGCATGGGTTTCGCGGGCGATGGTGCTGCCCACCANNTGATGGCCAGCACCACCGTTCCCTCCCGGATATTCAGCTTGCGGTAGCGGAACTCCGAAGCCAATTCGGTTTCCACGGTCATATCCGTGAGGGTCTCAAAAATGTAGCGCCCGAACAGCCCCGCATAGAAACTGGTGCCGCAGCTCACGATGATCAGGTGGCGGGCGTGCAGCAGGCGGTCCTGCACGGATTCGAGTCCCCCCAGCTTGGCGACGGCTTCCGAGTGATTCACCCGGCCGCGCAGAGCGTTCTCCACGGCTTCCGGCTGCTCGAAAATTTCCTTCAGCATGTAATGCGGGAATGAGCCGCGATCCATGGATTCGATATTCCAATCCAGGCTGGTGGTACCTCGGCTTACGGAGCGGTTGTCGAGGGTGGTGATGGTGAATTTCCCCGGCTGTAGGAACGCTACCTCGTTGTCTTCCAGGAAAACCACCTTGTCAGTGTGTTGGGCGAGGGCGGAGGCGTCGGACGCCGCCAGCGAGGCCTTCTCGCTAATACCCAGAATAATCGGGCTGCCTCGCCGAGCCACCACAATGGAGTCCGGGTGATCGACGTGCATCACGGCGATGCCGAACGTGCCCTGCACTTGCAATAGGGCCTTCTGCACAGCCGCCTGGAGGTCGCCCTGGTAGTTGGCCTCGACGAGATGCGCAAGCACTTCCGTGTCAGTCTCAGATTTGAATTGGTGACCGGCTTCCAGCAGCCGTTTCTTCAAAAGCAGATAATTCTCAATAATACCGTTGTGGACGAGGTAGAGTTTGCCGCCGCAGTCCGGGTGCGGGTGGGCATTCGACACGCTGGGCTTGCCGTGCGTGGCCCAGCGCGTATGGGCGATTCCTGCCACACCGTTGGGAGCGGAATCCCATACCTGGCGTTCGAGTTCGGCCACCTTGCCGACGGCCCGGGCAAGATAAGGCGTGCCATTCACAATGAATATGCCGCTTGAATCGTAGCCGCGGTACTCCAGCCGTTTCAGTCCCTCAATCAGAATTCCCTTGGCGGGTTGATCTCCTGTGTACGCCACAATTCCACACATCGGTTGCTCCCTTCTTCTGACACCCCGAGCCCCCAAAATCCGGTGGGGAAGTGTATTACGGTATGATATTAGACTGCGTCGTGCCATATGACCTAAACAACCATTCTACTCGCAAAAATGCCTTGCCGGGCAAGTCTCAAAATGCCGGCTGTGAATTTCGCCCGGCCAGGCGGCGGATGATGGGCCTGCTCCGGTGGGGGTTCAACCGACATGGGAAAATCCCGGTCAGGCATAGCAAGCGTGCTAAAATCACCCTGAAGTAGCGCGTACTGGCACACGCCGCGGCGGTAGATTTGCTCCAGGCATCCGTAGTGCCCGGAACTTTGATAAATCACCAGCGGGAGCGCGGCTGCGGTAAGGTTGCCGATCCTGAGGAGGCAAGTGGAAAGCGATTCGTTAAGCGTCGTCGTTCCCGTTTACAACGAGGAGGAAAATATCTCGGCTCTCCTTGAGCAACTCCAGGCCGCATTACGGGAATGGCGTGGCGAGGTGGAATTCCTCCTCGTCGATGACGGCAGCACCGATACGACGCTCGAGCTCCTCAAGCATGCTCAAACCCGTGATCCGCGAATTCGCATTGCGCACTTCCGCCGTAATCTGGGACAAACCGCAGCCATGGAGGCGGGCTTTCATTTGGCCAAGGGCCGCGCCGTGGTGACTCTGGATGGCGACCTGCAAAATGATCCGGCGGAAATTCCCCGCCTGGCGCGGATGCTTTCCGATTTTGACGTGGTCTGCGGCATCCGGGCCCGTCGCCAGGACAATTGGTGGAAGCGCCGGTCCTCCCGTATCGCCAATGGCTTTCGCAATTGGATGACGGGCGACGACATTGTGGATACCGGTTGCACCCTGAAAGCCTATCGGCGCGAGTGTGTCGAACGCCTGGAACTTTACAACGGCATGCACCGGTTCCTTCCCACGCTCCTGAAGATGCGCGGCTACCGCGTCACGCAGGTGCCGGTCGGTCATCGCCCCCGCCGGGCGGGAAAAACCAAGTATGATACCTGGCGGAGATTGAAGAAAGGTCTGGCAGACGTGTGGGCCGTGCGCTGGATGAAGAAAAATTGGATTGCTTACGAAGGCGTACTGGAAGTTGTGGAAACGCCCGCCACGAGCAACCTCAAAAGACAGGAGGTTGGTAAAGTCTGATGATCGGGTAATCGGGTGACCGGGCGACCACCAAAGCGACCGATCACCCGATTACCCGATCATCAGATCACCTGGTAGCCTTGACGCCCACGGAATCCCGCCCCCACACCCGGACGACTCTCGCGCTCTCTCTTGGCTTGCTGCTATTTGCGGCGGCCGTGCTGTTCTTCGCCGGTTTGGGACGGCTTCCCTTGCTTGAACCCGACGAGGGCCGCAACGCGGAAGTGGGGCGCGAGATGCTGGTCTCGGGGGATTGGATTACGCCGCACTTTAACGGTTTCGTCTACCTCGATAAGCCCGCCGTCTTTTTTTGGATGGTGGCGGCATCACTCGAAACCTTCGGCGTTTCTGAAGCCGCCGCGCGCTTGCCCTCGGCATTGATGGCCCTGGCCACCATGCTGCTGGTGTGGTTCCTAGCGCGCCGCATGTTCGGAGATTCCGCGGGACTGCGCGCGGGCTTGGTCTTTGCTGCGTGTCCTCTGGCGTTTGTGCTCGCTCGCGAAGTCATCTTTGACATGACGCTCACTTTCCTGGTTACGGTGGCGATGGTGGTGTTTTGGCTTGCACAAGAGAGCAATTTCCGCAAGCCGTGGTTCGACGATTTGATGTTCGCGGCGATGGGGCTGGCGGTTATTACCAAAGGCTTCGTAGGAATTCTGATCCCCCTGGTCGCGGTTTTGATATACGAAGCGGCGCGCGGCCGCTGGAGGGAATGGCTCCGCCTGCGATGGGGCTGGGGCCTCCTGGTTCTTCTTGCCGCGGCGCTGCCCTGGTTTATTGCCGTGTCGATGCGCAATCCGGATTTCCCCCGCTACGCCTTTTGGAACGAAAGCCTGAAGCGTTTCACCACCACCGCTGCGCACCGCGGAGGGGGAATCTTCTACTACATTCCCGTGTTCCTCGGTGGCTTCTTCCCGTGGAGCATTTTCCTGCTGCTGGGGGGCTGGAATCGCCTGCGACGCTGGCGGGAACTGAAGCAAGAGGCGGGCCGGCCCATCCTGTTTCTGCTGAGTTGGGCGGGATGGGTGTTTGTATTTTTCTCGGGTTCGCATTCCAAGCTTCCCACGTACTTTCTGCCTGCCATCGTTCCGCTGAGCATCCTGATGGGCTTGGTTTGGCAGGAGGTGGGCAAGGATGCAGAAGCGCGCCCGCCGGATTGGCTGACGGCGGGATTTGCGTTGCTGTTGGGACTCGGCGTGGTGATGGCTGCCGCGTCGCACTCCTGGCTCTATAGCACACTGCAAGTAAAGCTGGCCAGGAAGCTCCACCCCAATGTCTTGGAACTCATCCAGCCGTCGCTGCTCTATACCGGGCTGCTCCTGGCCACACTGGGACTTCTCGGCCGAAGGCTGGCGGCGAAGTCGCGCGGGCGAACGGCGGCCATCGCCACCTTTGCGCTGGCGTTTTCGCTTCTTCCCATGCTGGTGCTGCGCTGGTATGTGCCCTTGATGCTGCTCGCCGAAACCTCTTCCAGCCGCCGCCTGGCTGCGACCATCCTTGCCAGTCCGGAGCGCGATGCGCCGGTTTTCGGCTACTACTATTTTCGCACCAGCCTGCCTTTCTATTTGCGGCGCCCGGTGGGATTGCTCTCCGTGGAATGGGGGGAGATGACCAGCAACTACCAGGTGGCGCACCAGGCGGAGGGTCGTCGCGCGGCGGGTGGCCAACCCGGCAAGGGAGTGCTGGTCACGCTCCCCGAATTTCGCGCCCTCACGAAATCGACTTTGCAGCCCATTCTGGTGGTGACCCCCAACGCCTTGGTCGAAGACTTATGGGGGAATGTGGGGCACATCGACCCGCTCTGGGATGAAGCGGATTTTTCCATTTGGGAGATTCCACCCGCCCGTGCCGCGCGCCCGGAAAGCGCGCCGACGCACGTGGTCACGCCGTTTCAGCCGTGACGATTCACTCGCATCGAACCCCGGATTGGGTGTGGATTTCTGTTCCCTGTTACCTGTAACCTGTAACCTATTTCCTGTGACCTGTTCCCCGAACTCCTATGTGCGGAATTTGCGGAATCTTCAACACGCAGCTTCAACCGTTGGCGCATGCTGACCGCATCGACCCGATGGCAACGAGCATCTTCCATCGCGGGCCTGACAGCGGCGGCAAATTTCAATTGCCCCACATCGCCTTGGCCATCCGGCGGTTGAGCATCATTGATCTCGAAACCGGCAACCAGCCGCTCTCCAACGAAACCGGGGACATCACCCTGGTTTTCAACGGTGAGATTTACAACTATCGCGAGCTGTGTAAAGGGCTGCTGGAACGCGGACACCATTTCAAGACCCATTCCGACGGCGAGGCGATTATCCACCTGTATGAGGAGCAGGGCCCCGACTGCCTGCGCGAGTTGAACGGGATGTTCGCCATCGCCCTGTGGGATCACCGCGCCCAGCGATTGCTTTTAGCGCGCGACCGGGCGGGCGAGAAGCCCCTTTATTACTGGCGCGACGGCCAGACCCTGGTGTTTGGATCGGAGATTAAGGCGCTGCTCGAGTACCCGGGAATCAGCCGGGCGATTGACACCACTGCGCTCACCCACTATTTTTTCTACGGCCATTTCCCCAGCCCGCGCAGCGTGTATTCCGAAATCAAGAAGCTTCCGGCGGCGCATCGCATGGTGGTGGAAGGCGGCAATATTCACATTGATGCCTACTGGCGCCCGCAGGATTACTTGCGTTCGCCGGACCAGCCACCGGTGACGGCGCGCGAGGAGCGCGATTTGGTGGAGGAGCTTGCCGTGCGGCTGCGGCAGGCGGCGGAGTCGCGCCTGGTTAGCGACGTTCCCCTGGGTGTTTTCCTGAGCGGCGGTGTGGACTCATCCGCCATCGTCGCCATCATGAGCCAACTGAGCCCGGGAAACGTCAATTCATTTTCCGTAAATTTTCCGGAGAAAACCTTCAACGAAGAGCCCTACTCGATGCTGGTGGCGAAACGCTTTCGCACCCAGCATCACGTTTTGACCGCCGACAAGCCCAGCATGTACAACGCCCTGATGATGCTGGTGGAATATCTGGACGAGCCCATGGCCGATCCGGCAGTCATTCCCACGTACATGATTTCGCGCTTTGCGCGCCAGCACATCAAAGTGGCGCTGAGCGGCGAGGGCAGCGACGAGCTCTTCGGCGGCTACCCCACTTATATGGGAGCGCGCCTTGCGCAGTATTACTTGAAGCTCCCCGGCCTTGTGCGCCGGCAGGTTTTTGGCCGGCTCCGGCGCTTTCTTCCCGTGTCCTCCACCGCGGTTCCCATAGGACTTTTCCTGCGCCGGTTCCTGAGCCATGCGGAAAAAATTCCGGCGGAGCGCCACCACATCTGGTTCGGCATGTTCAATCCCACGGAGCTCGACCAGCTTTTCTCGCCGGATTGGACCGGACCTCGCCCTCCCAGCAGCGTAATCTTCTCGCCCCTCGCCCGGGTGCTGGAGGGCGCGCGCTTTGATGAGACCGTTTCCGAAATGCTCTACCTGGATTTCCGCCTGTACCTGGAAGACAACTTGTTAGCAAAGGTGGATCGCGCCAGCATGGCGTGCTCGCTGGANNGGCTTCCAGCTCAAATACATCCTGAAAAAGGCCGTGGAGCGTTGGCTGCCCAAGGAAATTGTCTACCGGCAAAAACGCGGGTTCTCCGTTCCCATTGCCAGTTGGATGCGCAATGAATTGCGGCCGCTGGTGGACGAGACTCTGGGGGAAGATAAGTTGCGGCGCGAGGGAATGTTTAACGTCGCCTTCGTGCGGCGATTGCTGAACGAGCATTGGTCAGGCAACGCCGATCATCGCAAGAACTTGTGGACGCTCTTCAGTTTTCAACTTTGGTACGACCGGTGGGGGAAATGATCGGGAGATCGGGAGATCGGGTCATTGAGCCATCGAATCATCGGGTCATTTAAGAACTAGCCATGACACTTGGTCAGTTCACCGCCGCACAGTTGATAGCGAGTCGGGCAGAGTAGTGCTATTGACAATCGGCGACCAAACAGGGACAACCGGGAGGTTTTCAATGAACCGATGACCCGATGATCCGATGACCCGATTAGTAGAGATTACATGCTTCCAAGAAGTTTTGCAGTCGCCCATAACTATCCGCCCTCGACAGCTCCTGGCAAGGATGCCTTTACGCCGGCGGAGTGGGCCGTTGTCCGCCGCTGCCGCACTCCCAGGCAGGTGCAGGAATTTCTTCGCCGACTCCCCTACAACTGGGAAAAGAAGGGGGAAACGCTGCGCACGTTTCGCGGCGTGGTGCGCCAGGGAAGCGCCCACTGCCTGGAGGGCGCGCTGAGCGCCGCGACCATCATGGAGCAGCACGGCTACCCACCCCTGCTGCTGGATTTGGAATCCCAGGACCAGCTTGACCACGTGCTGTTTCTATTCAAGAAGCGCGGGCGCTGGGGAACTATCGCACGTTCGCGCGACGCGGGCCTGCACGGCCGCAAACCCGTGTTCCGCACCATTCGCCACCTGGTGATGAGCTATGTGGACCCCTACGTGGACGGCGTCGCACGCATCGTTGGCTACGGTGTCGCCGACCTGCGCACCCTGGTGAAGTGCGACTGGCGGCTCTCCTCGAAGTATGTCAAGGAAGTGGAACGCGCCCTCATCGTCATGCCCCACAAATCCATCAAGACCTCCGAGCGCCGCCACCAGGCGATCCTCCGCCAGTTCCAGGCCTTCCGCAAAAAACATCCCACCGCGCCCGCGACGTTCTATTCCAACCGCAACGTTTGGCTGTGAAGAAAGATGTGGAGCTGACCTTGAGGTCAGCACATGCCGACCGCCGGTCGGCGCTCATAGAGCGTTGCTACATGCAAGTGTAGCGCATACTGTTCTGCAGGTCCGCGGCTTTTCGTCCTAGCCAGCAGAGCGGGCGAAAGATCGTAGCCCATAGCGTGAGCTATGGGTAAGGAGTTCAAACAAATTCCCTGCAAGCCCCAGAGGGGCGAAAGAACCAATCATTGCGGCGATTTTGCATTCTCGATCATGTGCGCAACCCAATAAAAATATTACTGCACCGCTTCCTTTGGCCATGAATTCTTTCGCCCCTGACGGGGCTTGGTTGGCGTGGGCGGCCGATTTTCCCACGGCTGGCGCCATGGGCTACGATCTTTCACCCTTGTCCAAAACAGGTGTTTGTAGA